>WFQD01000258.1 GCA_015487265.1 Sulfurimonas sp.
AACTAAACCTATCCAAAAATAGATACCAATTTTTCCTACTTCTTCGCTATTAATAAGTGCTCCTGTTATGATTACAATTACACCAACAATAATGCTCATACCTATTCGCAAAGTATTCAAAATTTCTTTTATCTCATCTATTTTTGCCATGAGCTAATTATACCACAAGTTTAGAAGGCAAATAAAAAGTTTATGCACTAATGTATGACTTTATTTTCATCTTTTGTTGTTAAGTATGCTGTTAATGCTGTGATACTTGCTAGTACAACCATTATTGTAGCACCTATTTCTAGACTAGTCATTTCTAACTCCTTTATATGTAATATATGTTCCTAACATCATTAATGCTATTGCAAAATCATTACGGAGTATAAGGAACTAGCTAAGAAAAACTTTTAATAGTTGCATTCATACTGTAAAGTACTGAACCAACGAAAGCTATAATCGCTATAATATATAAAAATGTCATGATATATCCTCTAACTCTTTTATCTTTTTGAGACCTATACTATTTAAAATAACAGCTATTACTGTTTTGCACCTATGAGATAAATATTTGATTTCTCATAATGATTGACTAAATAACTAATAAGCCCCATTATTGATGCCACACCAACACCAATCCAAAATTTTATCCAACTTATTTGTTCTTTTTCTTTGTCAATTTTTCCCATAAGTTATTATACCATAAGTTAAGAAGGCAAACAAAAAGTTTTGAGTTAGCATATGAAGTATAAGGAACTAGCTATTGCCCCAAAAACCGATTTCATCACCTGTAATAGAAGTATGTGTATTAAGGTCAAAATAAACATATGCAACAGTAAAGTTATAGTTGTTATCTGATTCTTAATGAGAAGTAATAATGTCTTTTGTAATATATATCAGTGTAGAGACAAAAGCTAAAGCAACAACTGCTATTAATATTTGCATTATAAAGCCTCCAATGACTTAATATCTTTAATGATTTTTTACTCTGTCTATTTTTGCCATCAGTTATTATAGCATAATTTTAGAATGAAAAGATTTGAGTGATTTTAAAAAGTATTTTGAGAGTTTGTTTGAAGAGAAGCTATCTCCCAAAAGGGAGATAAGTTTTAAGCGAGTTTAGCTTTAAGACTAGAAGTTTAAAGTTAAGTATGCTTGGATTGTGTTACTTGTTTCGTCATCATTAGCAACTAATGGAGTTTTGATATTAGCAGCAATGTATGCAGCAGTAACATCTAATGGACCAACTGATTTAGTTGCAGTAACTGCAAATTCAGTCATGTCATTATTACCAGCAATTACAGTTTGATTAGCATTTGTATATTGAGCATATAAATCGATTTCAGCTACAGTAGCAGCTGCAGAAATCATATAAGACTGTGTATCAGCTTGTGTAATTTTACCATAGTTCCACCATGCTTCAGTATAAAGCTTAGATTGACCTGTACCGGCTAAGTTGAAACCAGCTGCGAATTTTTTACCAATTGTAGAGTATGCAGCTTTCACAGTTACAACATCTTTCATTGCATAACCAACCATTACAGCAGTTGCATCTGTATTAACTTTTGCAGCTTGTGTTTGAAGATCTAAATTATTATATTGAATACCAGCTAAAATACCATTCATGTTTAAATCAGCTTGTAACCAGTAAGTTTCAACACCATTTAGTACATTTGCAGTAGCAGTTGAAGTAGCATTTGGAAGGTTTACAGCTGTAGAAGCATTAAAATACCATACTTGAGCAACAACTGGTTTAAAAGAGTTATTAATTGCAGCGATTGCATATGCACCTTTATAGAATTGATCAAAAGTAGTTCCATTTGCTGGAGTTTGAATAACACCACCTGTTGGTCTATAACTTGCAGCATTCCAACTATTTACAGATTGAGAGTTAGATTGACCAACATAAGCACCAACTAAAGTAGTATCTGGAAGGTCTTGGTTGATTGCAACTGCAGCAGCGAATGTGTTTGTAGCAACTGACCATTTTTCAGAGAAAACTAATGGAGTATCTAATTCCATACGACCTAATTTAACTGTAGTCTTTCCTAAAGTAGTAGCAACCCATGCTTGATCTACGATATAAGAATCAGTAACACCATTTGTACCTTCCCAAACATTATTAACAAGTTGTCCTTGAAGACCAAGTGTAGTAATACCAGTCACATGCATACCAGATGAAATACCTTTCGCTAAATCAGCAGTTACACCAAGACCTATAGAAGCTTGTGCAGTAGAAGACTGAGCATCAAAAAGACCACCAGTTTTACCATTAGCAACAGTTGTAGTCGTAGTGTCCTTAGTTGAGTAATAAAGTTTAGCATCACCACTAACTTTAACATTATCGATAGCAAACGCACTTGAACCAATTAGTAGCGCAGCCACTAAACTCATTTTTGTAAATTTCATATATTCTCCTTGTGTTTTACAAATTTCAATCAGCATTATAACACAAAATGTTCTTAGTTTAATCTTAAAGTTTACCAAACATTAGTTTTTCTTTAGGTAGAATGCCAATATGAAACATTTACTTATAAAAACAACACTTACTCTTCTTAGTTCCTCACTCATTATTGGGTGTTCATCAAACACTTCAGTTGCACCTTCTCAAAACAGTGCCCTTAATAGTATTAGTAAATCTAATGCAAAGAAGAAAAACGACGGCTTTATGCAAAAGGCCATGGACAACTGGTTTAACAACGACTGGACCCCTACTATTTCTAAAGATAAAAATATACAAAAGAAGTATATGCGAAAAGATGGCAGTACAAAAGTAGTCTATAAAGATGGTAGAGAAGAAGTCCACTATGTAGAAAAAGATGACAAACCTTTTACCCTCCAAGAGTATGTAGACAAAGCAGCCGCTTACAGAAAAGCCCATCCAAATGATTATGAGCACTCAAATGTGAAGAAGTTGGAGAGTATGCCTATAATTGGGAAATAGATTTGCTAAAAATTTATGTTTTGACATATTTTTTTTACTTTGATATAATCTCACTATCAAAGCTTGGCGGCTTTGTGTGTGTAAGTTGATTATTCGGGTAACAAATCTTACTGCAATTAAGCTCTATCGCTCTTCATTGAGTGATAGGGCTTTTTTTTGGTCTATACTTTTGTAGATGGCGGGTTATGGGGTGAGATTGCAACAAGGTGTTAAAATGTTACCCGAATTTTTCAATTTACACACCGTAGGCTATCTGTTAATAGCAACTATCTACATAGTTTTTGCATTTAAACAGTAACCAACACCTAAGGGATTAGCCACCCCTTAGGCTACCATTTAATTATCAATTTTTCAAAATCTCACAGAAATCATTCACATCTAAAGCAGCACTTCCTACTAAAACACCATCTACATTGTGAAGTGCTAACACTTCTTTTGCATTGGCTACTTTGACACTGCCGCCATAAAGTAAAGGGGCTTGTGATTTTTCTTTTAAAGCTGTATGGATTTGTTCTATATCTTCTAAACTTGGTGTGAGTCCTGTACCTATTGCCCATACTGGCTCATAAGCGATGATGAGATTTTCATAGGCTGTATCTATACCCTCATATTGAGCAGAAATATACTCCATCATTTCTTCTTTGCCTGCTTCACGCTTTTCTAAGGGTTCACCAACACAGTAAACTATAGTAAAACCTAACGCTTTATAGAAGTTAAACTTTTTAACAAGTGCTTCTTGCGTTTCTTGTAAAATATGGCGTCTTTCACTATGCCCTATAAGTATAGTCTTTATACCAAACTCTTCTAAATGTTCTAAGCCTATTTCACCCGTAAATGCACCATTTTTTGTAGCATAAGCATTTTGAGCCCCTAAAATTACTTTTCCTTTATGCTCAAGTAGACTAGACATTGCAGGGAAAACAAGCACTTCATTTTGTGTTTGTGAAGTTTGCACACACTTTTCTAACTCTTTTATATACTTTTGTGTCTCAACTCTTGTGAGATTTGTTTTTAAATTTGCTGCTATTATCATGTTTAATCCTTAGAAACACGTAGCGGTGCCACTCCTGGAAGTTCTTTTCCCTCAAGCAGTTCTAGTGAAGCACCGCCTCCTGTTGAGATGAAGCTAATCTCTTCATTGAGTCCTACACGTTGTACCAAGTCTGCTGTATCACCTCCGCCAACAACAGTTGTTGCATAAGAGTCTGCTACAAAATGGGCTATTTTAAAAGAGCCTCGAGCAAATTTTTCCATCTCATAAACACCCATTGGCCCATTCCAAAGCACCGTTTGCACATCATTGAGCCCTTCGCGGTAGAGTCT
>WFQD01000259.1 GCA_015487265.1 Sulfurimonas sp.
GATGTTACAGGTTGAAACAGCAGCTTAGAATGTTTATGGATTAGTATGATATAGGGTTGACACATCAGTTTGTACCCATCAGAACTTCTTTTGGAACTTGCAAATTTTCTAAATGGATTGTGTGGGGATTTTTAAATCCAAAGATTTGGAGAATTTCGTTATTGGAGTTTTTGAGAAGTGTCCGGCATCCATGTTTGAGAATCCAATCTTGCGTTTTTGTTTGGTGTATCCACTCTTGTACAAGTGTTATGATGATGTGTGGATGCTCTTTTGAAATGTCATTAAGGTTATTGGCAACACTCTTTTGCACATATTTACTTGAGTCATTTTTTAGAATATGAAGAATTTTTAAAATTGGAGTAGGGTCTTTTTGAAACATTTTTAAAGGTGTTGCCCAAGGCAGACGAGGACGGCACCCCTCACTTGCTAATCTTCTATGATGTTCATTCTCTGATGTTGCCCAAAGTTGCATCATTTTCATAGTTTCTTGCGGGTATTTTACAATAAATGCTCGAATGGCAAATTCTGAGGAAGATTGGACAGTAAAATGAAGGAGTGCATCCATAGATGTTTGAAAATCATTGAGACCATATACTTCTACAAAATCTTGAAAAATCATATTTTCAAGGGCATAACTCTCATTCATATCAGAAAAGGTGTATTTTAAAATCTTGATTGCTTGCTTGTACTCTTGGGGTAAAAATTCCCCAAGTGTTGTGGCGATATGGCGCATTTTCTGTTTGAGTGTTTTTGTTTCCCATTCTGTGTTGTGAATTGTATTTTTAAAATTTTTCGTATCAAAAGCAGGGAAGTGTTTTTTGATTGTTGTTGCAAGCAGCTGTGTATAGTTGGGATTATAACGATTTTTGAGCAGTGGTGCCACTTTAAAGCCCTTCTAAAAGTATAGACCAGAGTCTTTCTATTTCTATATCATTGAGAAAAAGGGTGGATTTGTTTGTGTAAAGCTCCTCTAAAGCCGCTTTTGAAAATGCAAGAGTGTGTGTACAGTTTGGATGTGTTGGCAGATAGGCACGGATGAGTGAAACATTTTTTAGAATTGGTTTAGAACACAAAAAACAGTGAAAATCTTGATGCAGACGCCCCTCATGCTCAAGTATTTTGACATAGCATTCAATGGCAACACGTTTTGGGTTTTGTTTCCCCCACTCTTTGGATGCATTCTCTATGAGAGAAAAATAAAAATCACCGAAATCTTCAGCATCTTTGAGGTGTTTATAAAAGAGGGCGAGAAAATCTTGCCATAAACGCAGTCGCTTGTAGTTGTTAATCCACGGATAGCCAATATGAATCACATCTTTCAGCCGACCAATGGTAGATTTTGCCGAGGGTTCGATTTCATAGTCTATTTTAAAGCCGATATTGATAGTTCCATGTCTTGCACCATAGAATCGATAGAGTGTATCTAAAGAGTTTTTTGAAAGAAGTGTCACAATAAGGTCTTCTTCTTTTACTTTATTGAGATTTATGATATAACCCTGCATTTTGGAAGTATACTCAACTATACTAAAGTATTGTTTAATCATGTTTTGAATATACTCTCAAATCTAATAACTAAGAGGTAAAGTGTTGAAGTCGTATCAAAATCTTGTTCTACTTCAAAATCTTTATAGACTCAAAGCCATTGGCTATGAGTATATAGACCCTTTTAGTATTAATGAAAAATCTACGATAGAAACTCCTTTAAATTTAGAAGAGTTGCAGCAAAATATTAGAAGCTGTTATTTGTGTGATTTAAGTAAATCAAGAACACAAAGTTTGCATGGATTTGGTAAAAAAGATGCCGATTTAATGCTTGTAGATTATATGGTTTCTCAAGCACAAGATAGTTCCAATAGTTATTATGTAGGACGCTCGGGTGAGACTTTGAAAAATATGATAGAAAAAGTGTTGGGGCTGAATGTTAATGATGTGTATGCAACACATCATGTGAAATGTAAACCCTTAAGTACAAATCTGCCTTCACCCTCAGAGTGTAACTCTTGTAAACCCTATCTCCAAGTTGAGATGGCATTTGTACAACCTAAGGTTATTGTTACTTTAGGGGAAAGTGCTTATAGTGAACTTACTGGAGATAGAGATAACTTTGAAAATGTGCGAGGGCATGTGATTGATTTTAAGCAGTATAAACTTATACCCATCTATCACCCTCAGTATTTATTACGAAATCCTGATCTAAAAAGAGTTACTATGCAAGATTTAAAAATTATAAAGAGCTGTTTATGAACAAATTATTACTACTTTTAGTACTCCCAATGGTCTTACTCGCCAAAAGTTTTCTTATATCAAATATTCCTTTACCTAAGACATATATTCAAAACTTAGACCCTTACGAATGTGATGAAATTTGTTTGCAGGAGTATCTTGACAATGAACAAATTTTTTCTTTTCTTGCCCATGCTAACAAAAAACTTGAGAATGAAAAACTTGATGAAATTAGAGTTATGCATATTGCAATTTTAAATCTTGGTGCATCTGTTTTAAGTACTGAAAATGTAAAAATAGCCTTGCTGTTACCTTATAAACATATAGGTAAATATGCATCTTCAACAACAAACGCAGTCTTTGCATACTTAATGACAAAAGGGCATCCTTTTGATTTTAAAAGTTATAAAATTGAGAGTGAAGCAAGTGATGTGATAGCAACAGCACTTGAAAACATAAAAAATGATGGATTTTCCTATGTGATAGCTCCACTTACGCATATTGGGGCAGAAAATTTAATGACCCTGCAGAGTGATTTAAATATCTATATTCCAACTGTTAATAAAAACAGTTTAGAAAATGTAGCAAATAATGTTGTTTTTGGAGCTATAGATTATCAGGCACAATCAGAGTTATTAGTGCAAGAGGCAGTGACTCCCTTGGTAATATTTTCAGATAATTCAAGGACAGGAGAGAGACTCTCTAGCTATCAACAAGAGAGTTTTACACTTTTAAATCCTGAAAATAAAACAATAAGATATACATTGCCAAGAAGAAAGACAAACCTAGAAGAGTATCTCAAGGAGAATGAAGATATAGTAGAAGGGAGTTTTATACTGAATACACCTATCATTAAAAGTGGTATGATAATGTCGCAACTTACTCTGTATGATACAAACGCAACAAATGTACTCTCTACACAGATAAATTATAATCCTCTGATTTTATCAATGACACAATATGTAGATAGAGAAAATATGGTTGTAGCAAACTCTATTATAGAAAAAAATAGTGTGATTACAGAAGCGAATGCCCTTTTAAATAACGATATAGCCTATGATTGGATTAACTACACAACAACAGTTGGAATGGATTATTTTTTTAGCCGTATAACATACGAACAGCGAGAGTATAATATTCCTGTAGTCGATCAGCAACTCCAATACTCTATAGAATTATTGCAACCTTCTATCTCAAAATTTATTCCCTATAAACATCAAGAAAGATTAAAAGAGTTCTAAAAGAAGCTCTTTGGTTTGCTCATCTATTTTTTGCGGTTTTCCAGAAAAATCAATATAAGCAAGTGTGATTTCAAGATTAAAAACTTTTTCTTCTTCTTTATAAATTGTTTGTTGTAGCCGAAAAGAAGCACTTTTCATTTGGAGTAATTGACTTTTTACATGAAGTACATCCCCAAGTTTCGCACTTTTATAAAAATCACCAACAATTTTACGAGCTACAAAATGCCCATCTTTTAATATAGGGCTTATATTTTTATCAAAAAAAACTTGACTCCGTGCTCTTTCACAGAAGTTAAGATAGTTTGAATGGTATACAACACCTCCTGTATCTGTATCTTCGTAATAGACTCTTATTTGCACCTTGCAACTCCCTATGCTCAATGTATGATGCAAATTGTACAGCTTTCTTACTTCTGTATTACTTGTTTGCAGTGTTTTTTTGAGATTTTTATTTCTTGCTTAATTAATTTATTAGTTTTTTTAGACATAAAAATAACTAATAAACTTTTCTATATACTGTCGTCATGAACAAATGGATTGAACTTCTCAGAGATGATAATTATCTTGGTATAAAAAAACATATAAAAAATGGTGCAGATGTGAATGCGTGCAATGAAACTGGTGAATCTGTGCTTGCTTGTGCTATGCGAGAGGGTTGCTCTTTTGAAACAGTTATGCTGCTTATAGAAAATGGTGCCGATAAATTTGATTTTGATGATGAGGGTGTGAGCATCTTAGATATGGCAGTGACATATAATAATATTGAAATGCTAGAATACTTGTTACATGAGGGTGCCGACATCAACCAAACGCAACGTAGAAGTGGTTTTACTGCATTGATGGCAGCGGCTTGTTATGGTCGTGTTGAAATAGCAAGAATTTTGTTGGCACATGGAGCAAAACAAGAAACACACGACAATAAAGGCTTTCGTGCAGTTGATTTTGCCCGCAAAATGAATAAAAAGAGTGTTTTAGCACTCTTGGATTATGAAGAAGATGAGGAAAAAAATACAGGCTATGCTCGTTGAGTTTTAATCGAAAAACTTCCCTTGGTTTGAGTTGTCAAGCGGCTTGCGTTTTTCTTTTGGGTAGTGTTCAATAATCTGTGTCAGCATCGGATAATTCCTAAAATTATATCATAAATCTAAAGCATCATCCAACCTGCCATCAAAAAAGATGGCAAGTTGAGAGATGGTAAGTGACCAGTTACGAATTGGCATAGTCCACTTTTGTTGAGC
>WFQD01000260.1 GCA_015487265.1 Sulfurimonas sp.
ACCCTCCTCTTTCATCAAAGAGATATCACCCAGTTTAATCGATAATAGTTCACTTGCTCTCACACCTGTATAGTAAAGCAGTTTCACCAGCAGTCTGTTTCTAACTTGTAAGAAGGTTTTCTTTTTCAAAGGTGTATGCATATACCCCTCTAAAATAACTTCCTCTTCTTTTGATAAGGACTCACTCTCTCTTTTAACACTTTTAGCGGTGAGAGATTTGAGGTTTTGCGTAAGGTCGATATTGTCGGCGTTATTTTCAGAGATGTAGCTAAAAAACGATTTTGTAACTGTAATGTGAAGATTTTTAGTATTGACAGCAATATCTCCTTTAGAGTTGAGATATTCAAGTATAAAATCCCTATCTATCTCAAGAACTGAGTTTATTGCATCTTCTTCATTTTTAAGTGCAAAGAACTGATAAAAGCTATCTAAAACTCTTTTATAGTTCATAAGTGTATTATTTGAAAGATTGAGTGTTTTTTTCTCATTAAGATAGTTTTTTATCCATTTATCTAAAATAAATAATTGGTCTTTTTCCATAATATCTGCCCTGTTCCCTTTGAAATTGTAGTTTATTATAGCACAATGTTCTATTATGTAATACTTTTAAAGGGTATAATGGTATTAAATCACTTCGTTTTTAAGTTTTTAGTAAGTGCAAAAAGTGGTTTTTTTCATCAGTTTAATAAATTATTTCTATTTTTATTAATTTAAACTTCATAAAATAATTATTTTTTTAAATATGTCATATTTGTGTTTTAAATTAATTGAAAATAGATACCACACCTTTATAAAAACACAATTATTGTGTTATAATTGTAAAAAAGGAAATGCTCATGACTGCACATAAAGTTAGAACAAATGTCTATTTAGATTCTGATATGAAAGAACAAGCGAAGCAAATCTTTAAAAAATATGGTGTAAGCCTGAGTGATGCTATCAATATGTTTTTAACACAGTCTGTAATGGAGAGAGGACTACCATTTGAGTTAAAACTACCCAATGAAGAAACTATCCAGGCAATAGAAGATGCACGCAAAGGTATCAATGGTGATAGTGTCACTCTTGAAGAGCTTCAAAATGAGGCTAAAGCTTGCTTGCAATAAGAAGACAGAAGTCTTTTTTAAAAGATCTCTCCAAAATAAAAATGAGTAATCAACACTACTCAAAATATATCTTATATCTCTCAATGCTTATAAAAGGGGAACCTTTACCACCTGAAGCGAAAGATCATTCACTTCTTGGGAAATATGAAGACACACGTGAATTTCATATAAGCGGAGATCTTATTCTCATATACCTAACTACTAAAACGGAGCTTGTTCTCATCAGAATAGGAACACATTCACAACTTTTTGATTAGTATCAAAAGTAAAATTAATAATATGAAAACAATAGAAATTACTATAGCAGACTCTAAACATAAAAGACTAAAACAGTACGCAAAAGAGCAAGGTATGAGCCTAAACAAGCTCTTCGATGAGTTTGCAACAGTCGCACTTGCTCAGTTTGATGCGAAAACACGATTTACTATGATGGCAGCGAAAGGTGATACTAAACGAGGTATGGAACTTCTAGATAAATTGGATGAAAATCTTAAATAATTTAAATGTAAGCACCAAGTTAACCCCATCTAGCAAGTAAACAGATTTCTTTGTACTTCTAGAGAAAATTGAAGTTCTATGGGTATAATGGTATTAAATTACTTCGTTCTTAAGTTTTCAGTAAGTACTAAAAGTGGTTTAATTTTGATTATTATATATTGATATAGATATTTTTATAATTTAAATCATAATTCTTTAGATTTTTCCAATATTTATTCTTTTTAAAAAATCTGTTCCTTGATATATGAATGCAAATATGCTATCATTTAATTATGAAAGTAGTAATAGATACAAGTGTATGGATTTCTGCACTTATAAAAAAAGAGTCTGGGGCGAGAGAGTTGTTGAGACTTGTTTTTCAAGATAAAATTGCCCCACAGATAAGTGAACCACTCTTTAGAGAGTACGAGTCTGTCATGAAAAGAAAGAAAATTCAAATGCTTACTCCTCTCTCTAAAGAGGAACAATATGAGTTGTTGAATGCCCTACTTTCAAAATGTCATTGGAATGATATCTATTACACATGGAGACCGAACCTCAAAGATGAGGATGACAACTTCCTTGTAGAACTTGCAGTAGCAAGTGGCTCTAAGGCAATCATTACATACAATGTAAAAGATTTTACAAATGCTCAACTTGTATTTGATCACACTATTACTACACCGGAAAATTTTATGAAGGAGTTACTATGAGTACTATTACACTACGAATGCCTGATTCAAAGCATGAAAGACTGAAACAGTACGCAAAAGAGCAAGGAGTGAGTTTAAACAAGCTCTTCGATGAGTTAGCAACAGTTGCACTTGCTCAGTTTGATGCAAAAACAAGATTTACTATGATGGCAGCTAAAGGTGATGCTAAACGAGGTATGGAACTTTTAGATAAATTGGATGAAAATCTTAAATAATTTAAATGTAAGCACCAAGTTAACCCCATCTAGCAAGTAAACAGATTTCTTTGTACTTCTAGAGAAAATTGAAGTTCTATGG
>WFQD01000261.1 GCA_015487265.1 Sulfurimonas sp.
ACTTTTTTAGTCCATTTCGACCAGAAATATGGTCTGAATTGAATGTTTATTGGTCGAAATTATAGGATAAAATGGCTTTTAAAGTCCTAAAATATGGGATTTATTTGGTTTTTCAGGGGTGACTAATTATTGCTAAAAAATCTTCACCATATTGTTCATATTTTTTTTCACCAATCCCATTGACGGCGAGCATAGAAGCCTTGTCAAAAGGTTTTTCGTTAGCAAGGTGTTTAAGGGTTTTGTCACTAAAGATGATGTAGGCAGGTACACCAAGTTCACTTGCAAGTTCACTGCGTTTCAAGCGCAAGGTTTCAAAAAGTGCCTCATCATAATCAAACTCTTGGGCTTGTTTGACTTTTTTCTCTTTGACATTGATTGCTAAACGCGACTGTTTAATGTCCACAGTTTGTAGCGATTTCAAAATTGCTATGGCATCATTGGTGAGTTCTAAAACACTAAAATCTCCAAGTGTAAGGATTTTCAACTCTAAAAGCCGTTCCACTATCACAAACCACTCTTTTTTGCTCAAATTTAACCCTATGCCATAAACCGAAAGCTTATCGGCTCCATTGGCTAAAAGCTTCTGTTCTTTTGAGCCTCGTAAAACATCTATAATATAATTTTTTCCAAACCCCTGATTTGTTTTATAGATGGCACTTAAAAGCATCTGTGCCTCTTTGGTAATATCTTGGCGTTTATCATCGCAACTGAGACAGTTGTCACACCTATCAACACAAGGCTCCAAAGTATCATCAAAATACTCTGCAAGTTGTTTATGGAAACAGACTTCGCTTGTGGCATACTTGTAAATTTTATCTATTTTAGTATCTAAATGGGCTCTGTAGTCTGCATTTGTTATCTCATTTAAAAATCTTTTATGCAGAACTATATCGCCGGCATTAAAGAGGAGTAAGACTTCACTATCTTCCCCATCTCGCCCTGCCCGTCCTATCTCTTGGTAGTAGTTTTCTTGCGATTTTGGCAAAGACATATGCACCACAAAACGGATGTCACTTTTATCTATCCCCATCCCAAATGCAATGGTAGCGACCATAATGTTCACATTATCATTGACAAAGATTTTAAAGTTTTGCTCACGAACATGTTGGGGTAATCCTGCATGGTAAGGCAAAGCCTTGTAGCCATTTTGATTTAAAAAGGCACTTAACTCTTCTGTTTTTTTACGCGAACTCACATAAATGATACCGCTTTCATTTTGATGACGAGCAAGAAAGTTTTTGAGTTGGGCATGCCCATTGCTCACTCTTCTTTGTGCAGAAATGAAGATGTTTTTACGGAACACTTTTCCTTTAAGCAGGAGTGGATTTTGCAGTCGTAACTCACGCATAATATCTTCTGTGACATTATCGGTACTCGTAGCCGTAAATGCAGCGATTGTTTTGTCAGGAAAATGCTCTTTTAAGTTGCCTAAGGCTCTATAATCATCACGAAACTCATGTCCCCACTGCGAGATACAATGCGCTTCATCTATCACAAAAAAGTTAATATTTAAGGAGTGTAAAAGCCCCAGTGTCGAACCATTGTTCAGTCGTTCAGGAGAAAGGTAGAGAAACTTCACTTCCCCACGATGCAGACTATCTATAATTGTATCTACCTCCTCAAAACTCTGTGCAGAACTGAGCATCTGTGCAGAAATTTGCTGTGCTTGCAGTGCTGCAACTTGGTCTTGCATCAGTGCAATAAGCGGAGAAATAACAACCGTAACCCCCTCCATCATCAGTGTAGGCAGTTGAAAAACAAGACTCTTTCCCCCACCCGTAGGCAAAATCATCAGTAAGTCTCGCCCCTCTAAGATGGCATCAACACCCTCTTCTTGGAGTTCTCGAAAGCTGTTATGTCCAAAACTGTCTTTAAGGATTGTCGCTTTCAAAAATGTGCACTTATGGCATCTACCTCATCCCAAGACAAAGCATCAACATTTTTTTGATGGGCAATGATGTGCGAAACATAACGGGCGAACATATCTGTTTCTACATTCACTTTTGAGCCTTTTTTGTAGTTTCTAAAGAGGGTTTCTTTCATGGTGTGGGGGATGATTGTTAAACGGAATTGATTTGCTTGCACATCATTTACCGTTAAGCTTACACCATCAATCGTAATAGACCCTTTAGGCACAACAAAAGGTATATGCTTTGTATCGACACTTACAAAAACATCATAAGAGTTGCCATTGTTTTTTATCTGCTCTATTGTACCGATACAATCCACATGCCCCTGCACCACATGCCCCTCAAACCTATCGCCCATCTTCATAGCGGGTTCAATATGCACTTCATTTTTGTAGTTCTCCATGGCAAGGACACTTTGACTCTCAGGTGAAAGTTCTACACTAAAACCATCATTTCTTACTTGTGTTACTGTTAAACAAGCCCCGTTAATGGCTATGCTATCGCCAATATTTGCTTTGTACTTTGCGCGAAGGGTCAAGGTACTTCCAGAAAAACTTGTAACAGTTGCGATTTCACGAATGAGTCCTGTAAACATCTAAAAAACTATTTTCCCATCTTCTTGCAGACTCTTTATAATCTCTTTAGCTTTTTCATGCCCTGCATAGGCTGCTTTACGGCATAAGTCAAGGGCTTTGTCATTGTCCATTTCACACCCGACACCTTGGTCATACAAAAGTCCTAAATTGTAATGCCCTTGGGCTAAACCACCCTCAGATGCACGCGAAAAACAGATAAAACATTTTTGGTCATCCTGCACAACACCTAAGCCATCTTTATATAAAACACCAAGATTATTAAATGCTTCTAAATGCCCGCGTTTGGCAGCTTCTTCGTACCAAAAAGCCGCTTCAGAGTAGTTTTGCACACAGCCTAATCCCCGTTCTAGCATGAGTCCTACTTCATACATTGCGGGAGGGACTTCTCGCTCTGCCGCTTTTAAGTGGAGTTCATGTGCTTTAAACATATCATGCTCTACACCACCCATACCATTTTCATATAAAATTGCCAGATTAAAAAGGGCATAGGGTTGGTTTTGTTCTGCCGCTTTGGTGTAAAGCTCTAAGGTTTTTGCCTCGTTCACTTCACACCCTTGTCCATTTTGATACATATACCCCAAAGAGGTTTGTGCATCGGCATTGCCTTGTTCTGCTAAAACACTAAAAAGTTTAAAAGCTGTATCGTACTCGCCATTGTTATAGGCTATATTTGCTGTTTGAAGCATTAGTTCTCATTCTCCGTTCTGATTGGTTGTCGAAAAAGGGCTTTTCCGCCCGCTTTGGCTTTTGTTTTTGCTTTACGAATTTTCTCTAAAAGATACTCTTTGACATGAAGATGTTCCTCTCTCACTTTATGCTCATAACTCCCATCGACTTCAGGGTCATACACCATAATTTCAGGAACATAATCTTTAAATAATTCTTCACTCATACTAAAACCTTCATAATATTAGGCAAATGATACTCAAAAATGCTAAAATTCCGCTAAAGAAAAAGAACAAGGTTTAAAATATGAATTATGACATAATAGTAGTGGGTGGTGGACATGCTGGTGTAGAAGCCGCTTTAGCTTCCGCTCGTATGGGTCACAGAACACTTATGATTTCCATGCTTGCCGAAAATGTAGGGGCAACTTCGTGCAATCCTGCCGTAGGTGGACTTGCAAAAGGACATCTTGTGCGTGAAATCGATGCCCTTGGTGGACAGATGGGGCTTATCACCGATGAAGCAGGGATTCAATTTCGTATTTTAAACCAAACAAAAGGTCCTGCTGTTCGTGGGAGCCGTGCGCAAATCGACATGGATAGATACCGTGTCATTGCTCGAAATGTTGTTCTCAACACTCCCAACCTCGACCTCGCGCAAGAGATGGTACAATCACTCATCGTTGAAGAGGGAGTGGTCAAGGGAGTTAAAACCGACCTTTTAAATGACTACTTCGCACAAAAAGTCATCATAACCACAGGAACATTTCTCAAAGGTGTCATTCATGTAGGCGAGATTCAACAGAGTGCGGGACGCTACGGAGAGCAAACGAGCATTAACCTCAGCGACTCCCTGCGAAATGATTGTAAACTCGATATGGCACGGCTGAAAACAGGAACTTGTGCGAGGATTGATGCCACGACTGTTGATTTTTCAGTCATGGAAGAGCAAGACGGCGACGAAAATCCAAGCCCTTTTAGTTTTAGAACCGATAGAGAAGCATTTCGAGCCAACAAAAAACAGCTCCCATGTTTCATAGCCTACACTAACCAAAAAACGCACGATATTATAG
>WFQD01000262.1 GCA_015487265.1 Sulfurimonas sp.
GACAGCCATATAACGGAATGATAGCAAGTGCTTTTTGGATGGCTGGTAAATTACCACTGGCTGGAAAAGTAGCAACAAAAGTATTTGAAAAAAGTGACTTTGAAAGTAAATCAAAAGATTTTGCAAACAAATTTTTTAATCCATTTTATGCAGTTGAAAAACTCAAAACTGTAAAAAACTAATTTAAAGAGTCTTTTCTAAGACTCTTTAAAATCACAATTTTCTTTTTACTCTTACATCCCCAAATACGGTTTTAAAACTTCAGGAATGTCAATACTTCCATCTTCATTTTGATAATTTTCCATAATAGCGACTAATGTTCTTCCTACCGCTAAGGAACTTCCATTTAAGGTATGTACCATCTCGTTTTTCTTCCCATTTTTATAACGGATTTTTGCTCGTCTTGCTTGGAACTCTCTTGTATTACTTATAGAAGAGATTTCACGGTATTGGTTTTGTCCTGGGAGCCACACTTCGATGTCTGTTGTGTGTGCTGCTGAAAAGCCTAAATCGCCTGTACATAAGTTTACAAGTCTGTGTGGGAGTTCGAGGGCTGTTAAGATGTCTGAAGCACAGTTTACCATCTGTTCAAACATGATTTCGCTTGTTTGTGGTGTTGTGATAGCTACGAGTTCTACTTTATGAAACTGGTGTTGGCGTATCATCCCTCTTGTGTCACGCCCTGCTGCACCTGCTTCTTTTCTAAAGCATGAGGTATAAGCTGTCATGCGTTTTGGGAGATCTTCGGCAGATAAAATCTCATCTTGGTAAAGGTTTGTCACAGGTACTTCAGCGGTTGGAATAAGAAAAAGTTCTTGAGACTCCATTTTGTATAAATCTTCTTCAAATTTTGGAAGTTGTCCTGTTCCTTCAAGTGCTGTTCGATTGACAAGGGCAGGAACACTTACCTCTTCAAATCCGCGTTCACGGTTAAAATCAAGCATGAAGTTTATGAGTGCGCGTTCGAGTCTTGCACCCATTCCAAAGCTTACAGAAAAACGACTTGTTGCAAGTTTGACACCGCGTTCAAAGTCTATCCATCCATTTTCCTCTGCCAATTCCCAGTGTTCTTTTGGAGTAAAGTTAAATTCACGAGGTGTGAGTACTTTTTTGAGTTCAACATTATCGGCTTCATCGGCACCATCTGGTACAGAATCATCAGGAACATTAGGAATTGCCATTGCCATTGTCTCGAGTGCTTCTTGAGCTTCTCGTTGGACTTCTATCGCCTCGGCTACTTTAATTTTATTGGCATCCACTCTTGCTTTGAGCTCTGTAATGTCTTTGCCTTCGCGTTTATACACACCAAACTCTTTACTCATGGCATTTTGTGCAGCTTGAAGGGTTTCAAAAGCTGCTTTTGCCTCTTTCAGTGCTTCATTCTTTGTTTTGAGTTCTTGTAAAAGTGTCACATCGACACCTTTTCTTTGGAGCTTTTTACTCATAGTTTCAAAATCTTTTTGGAGTAGTTTTAAATCAATCATATTTTCCCTTTATTGTAGTAATTCTTTTGCTATGTTAAATTGGTTGGCAGTCATCAGGTGGATTTTGGGATGAAAACTTTTGAGTTCTTCAAAGAGGTTTTTACTCAGTTCAAATCCTACTTTGTACTCCTCATCGGCACCCCCATTTTCATGGGCTATTCTGAGTTTTTCTATCCAAATGTCAGGCACATTAATCCCTGGAACATGGGCAGATAAAAACTGAGCAGTACGGAGTTTTGTGATAGGAAAAACACCAAAAATAAGTTCTGCTTTTTTCTTGTCAGGACAACATGCACGGTTAGCATCTTCTTTCATTTGTAAGAGAAGTTTTGCATTTTCTAAATCATACACAGGTTGCGTGATGATGCCAACTGCACCATGCTTTATCTTCTTTTGTATCTTTTTTTGGAGTGTTTTTGGATTTTTAGCATAGGAGTTTATAACGGCGAAAGGAGTAATGTGTTCAGGTTCAACTCCTAAAGGTTTTCCTGCATAGTCCATCCCTGCGTTAAACGCAGAGATGATGTCAAGTAAGAGAGAACTATCACCTTCAAACACGCCTTTCGTATGGGGTTGGTCACTCATAGTTGCAGGGTCTCCCGTAAGTGCTAAGATGGCTCGTATATCGACTTCATTCGCACCGAGCAGGTCTGATTGGAGGGCGATTTTGTTGCGGTCGCGCATACTCATTGTTGCAATGACAGGTTTGTCAAATCGCTCTTGCAACATTTTTGCAGCAAAAAGAGCATTGTATTTGAGTTTAGCGAGAGGGTTGTCTGTTGTAGAAAATCCGTTGACATATTTGTCAAGTTCTAGGTCAGCAATTTTTTCGATGATAGGCGAAAATTTTGCAGAGTGCGATGGGGTCGTTTCTAAGGTAATAAATGTATCATTATTTAATGTATCTATGAGTTTATCAAACAAATAAAGTCCTCTTTGGCTATAATTTCGACATTATAACAAAAGAGAGAATATTTAATGCTAAAACTAGCTGTATTTGATTTCGATTCCACTTTAATGGATGGAGAAACGATAGATTTTTTTGCCGAGGAGTTAGGAATTGGTGAAAAAGTAGCCTACATAACAGAAGAGGCAATGAGTGGACGGCTTGATTTTTTTGAGTCTTTGCAACAAAGAGTGGCACTTTTAGAGGGGCTTGACTTTGCAGTTGTTGAAAAAATTAGTCATAATTTACCCTATATGAAAGGGGCAAAAGAGACTATCGCTGCACTCAAAGCCAAGGGTATGAAAGTAGTGTGCTTTTCAGGAGGCTTTAGAACGGCCACTGGGTATGCAAAGGATATTTTAGGATTTGATGCTGATTTTTCAAATGTTTTGCATGAAAAGAGTGGAAAATTAACAGGTCTTGTCGGTGGCGATATGATGTTCTCACACTCCAAAGGTGATATGCTTGTGCGTTTACAAAACATTTTAGGGGTAAGTGCTGATGAGACTTTAGTCTGTGGCGATGGAGCTAATGACTTGAGTATGTTTGCACATGCTGGAGTGAGAGTGGCATTTTGTGCAAGAGAGATTTTAGAAAAAGAGGCAAATGTTATCATTAAAGAGAAAGATTTGACTCAAATATTGGAGAAGATATAAATGTTAAAAAATACAGTGTGGAGACAATACCACGAAGAAAATGATTTTAGAGAGAAACTCAGTGAATTTTGTAATATGGAGAGCATAGAAATTATAGAAGATGATAAAACTCTTTATGGTGTTTTAAAAGCAAAATTAACAAAAAAAGAGCTCAAACTTTTTGCTATGGATACAGCAAATATTGAAGCTAAACAGATCAAAGATGCATTTGCTTATGATGATGATGCTTTAGAAAAAGCAAAATTTAAACTCTACAAAAAACTTAAACAAGATAAGACACGATTAGAATTTAGAGAGAGTAGTCTCCTTTAAAATTATTTTAAAAGAGACTCTTCTTGATTTTTTTGCATCTTCATTACTGTCTTGAAAACTGTTTTGAGCATAGCTATTTCCACTTCCTTTAAGCAGTTGTGTGAGTAAGATTTGTGATTTTTTATCGACCGATGTCAAGAGGCAATGTAAAGCACTATAGGCTCGTGCCATAGAGAGTTTGGCATTTTTGAGGTAGTTTGTACGAAAATCCGCTCCCTTCCATTCACGTGATGTATGCCCATTTACTTCAAGATTTTCTATAATACTTTGGTTGTTTTGTAAAAAGGGCAAAAGTTTTTTTGCAAAAGTTTTTAGGAAGTTTTTTTGTGCTTTGTTGAGTTCTGAGATGCCTGCTTGAAAATAGAGCCTCTTTGCTGTGAGATTTATACTTAAATCTTCCCCTATAAAAAGTTCTTTTTTTTCTATTTCCTCTTTAAAAATCTGTGTAAGTACTTCATAAACACTCTGTGTATCAAGTGCAATTTGTGCCATAGTGGCATCTTGATTTAATTTGACAAGCCACATATTGGACTCTTGGGAGCTAGCATCTGTATGTACACCAGCAACAGCGACTTGTGAATTGTGTAAAATACTCAGGGCATGAAAAGCATCGTAATTGTCACTGCCATAATGCTCCTGTTTTAAAAGGGAAAGATGTGCATCAAAAAGCATCACGAGTGCATCGGTGTTGTAGGCATCTTTGACATAGCCGACACCCATGAGAATACCGTTTGAAAACTCTTTTATGTCATTGAGGACACTTGCATAGCTTGTAAAAATGATTTGGTCATAAATAATATTTTTATATAAATCAAATTTTATAAGCCGTACCTGTTCTTTTCTTGTGTCATCATATTGACTTAGAGCAATGACAAAATTATTATCGTGGAGTTTAATGATTTTATGCGGTGTTATGAGTTTGTCTCCTTCATAATGTTTCAGCCAGCGTTTATTGCCATTTTCATCAATGCGCAGGAGTGTGACATCTGTATGTTTATCATAATGTGTTGCATTGAGGACAACAATAGAACCATCATTTGCTTCAACAGCATCTATTCCTATATCATCATACTCTGTGCCATATTTTTTACTCCAGAGTTTTTGTCCATTTTGAGAAAATCGTGTTAAAAAAATATCATTTTTTCCAAGTCCTGTTTGAAACATATTATCAGCAGTATCTCGTGATGTGAGTGAAGATCCTATGGCTAAGACTCCTCCATCTCGGAGTAGAATGAGGCGGTGCATACTATCATAATTTTTTGTTCCAAATTTTTTCGAAAAAATTATTTGAGCCGAAGCATCGAGTTTTAAAATAAGCAAAGAACCATCCATGGTATAGCCACCAACAAAGTAACCATTTGATGGTGTTTTCACAAGGGCAATTGCTTTTGCAAAGTTATGAATGGTAAGATTTTTGTTCATAAGAATTTTTGCTTTTTGATTTACTTTGAGTAAACGCATCAAAGTCCCTTGCTTTGCATTGCTATCTGCAAGATAATCAAAAGCATTTGTGTAGGTTTTGGAACTTGAATTTGTTTGTGCATACTCTTGCACGAAACCAACAGCAGTGAGAGAACGATCATAATCTTGTGTGACATCAAAGAGTTTCGCATCAAAGGGTTTATGGATAATGAGTGAAAACTCTTTTGTTTGGGCAAGAAGCAGTGTGTTGAGCAGTACACTCAAGAGAAGAAGATATGTCATAGGGCTACTTTTTACTATTTATATAGCAAAAAATATTCCTATATTTAAAAGTGGCTACTCTACTGTTACACTTTTTGCTAAGTTTCTTGGCATATCAACATCATTTCCAAGTCTTACAGAGATTTCTAAAGATAAAAGTTGCACTACTACCATCATTTCAAAAAATTCCAACATATAATCAGCATGATTTTGTGTAGGAATATAATCATCTGCTTTATCAAACACAAGCGGACTAATGGCACATACGGTTGCATCTCTTGCACTTAACTCCTCAACATTACTTTTACTTTTTTCATATAATAGATGTTGCGGAAGCAGGGCAATAGTTGTCAGTCCAGGGTCAGCAAGGGCAATAGGTCCGTGCTTCATCTCGCCACTTGGATACCCCTCGGCATGGAGGTAGGAAATTTCTTTGAGTTTTAAAGCTCCCTCAAGGGCTAAAGGAAAGAAAACATCACGACCTATAAAGAAGAAACCATGTCCATGAAGGTAGCGTTTGGAGAGGCGACGGATTTTTTCATGCATATCATCACTCACTTGCACACTTGCAGGAATTTCACGTAAGAGTTTGATTTGTTTTGAGAGTTCTTCTTGGGAAAGTGTCTCTTTACATTGTGCAAGATAGAGACTGAGCATCCAAAAAACAGTCACTTGTGTGGCAAAAGCTTTTGTCGAAGCAACCCCTTTTTCAACGCCAGCACGGGTTAAGATACTTGCATCTGCTAAACGCACCATAGAGGAGTTGTCTACATTACAAATAACAAGAGTTTTGAGTCCTGCTTTTTTTGCCATTTTAAGCGTTTCGAGGGTGTCTGCTGTTTCTCCACTCTGTGAGATGACGACAAAAAGGGTATCTTTTGTTAAAATAGGGTCACGGTAACGAAGCTCCGAGGCAACCTCTACAGAAGTTTTGATATGTGCATGGCGTTCAAACATATAGGATGCTGTGAGGGCTGAGTGGTAAGATGTACCACAAGCACAGAGTTTAATTTCATGAATATCTTGAAAAAGGTCTGCATCAAGTTCATCAAAAACAACACTATCATCATGAAGTCGCCCAAGTAATGTGTCCGAGATAACTGTGCTTTGTTCATAAATCTCTTTTTCCATAAAAAATCTATAGCCATCTTTTTGTGCGGAGAGTTTGTTAGTAGAGAGTTTTTGAAAGTGAGGCTCTTTTTTTGTACCAGTGACATCAAAAATAGCAATTTCATCTTGAGTAACATAGCCATAATCTCCATCTTCAAAGTAGTTTACATCAGTGCATTGACCGATGAGCGGGGTATCTGAAGATGCAAAATATTTTTCATTTTCTGCATTAATTCCAACAAGCATAGGAGAACCCTGTTTTGCAAAGAAGATTGTTTTATCTTCACTTTTTGTAACAAGCAAAATAGCATAAGCACCCTCGAGTTCGCTCACTGTTTTTGTAAAGGCTTCAAAAGCAGAAGTGGCACTTTTGAGGTTTTTTTCAAACTGATGGACAATGACTTCTGTGTCCGTTTGACTTAAAAAAGTGACACCCTCAGCAACTAACTCTTTTTTAAGTTCCGCATAATTTTCGATGATACCATTATGCACTACATAAGAGCTTTCTCCTAAATGTGGATGGGCATTGAGTTCTGTTGGTTTCCCATGGGTTGCCCAGCGTGTATGAC
>WFQD01000263.1 GCA_015487265.1 Sulfurimonas sp.
AAAATATTGAAATACAGAATTAGATATGATTATGTCATACTTGATTGTTATATCCATATTCTCTGCTGATAACAAATCAAAATTCATATTTTTCATGCATTTTGAAGCCAGCTGCAGTAACTTTTTAGAATAATCCAGTCCTCCGACTATATGTCCATTTTTATAAAAAGGATACAATAAAGCACCACTACCACAACCGATTTCATAAATGGAGTCAGTACTTTGTATGTTTAAAATATCATTAATACTACGAATGTACTGAATCCAATCATTTTCTTGCAATGTACCAAATCCACTATCAAACCCATCAACTTTTATAAGTTCATTCAATGTTAAGTGATCATTCGTAACCTCTCTATTCTCCCAAATATTTTTCCAAGCTTTCATATTTATCTCTTGTGTAAAAATACATTAAATCTATATAGATTATTAGGGTACTTTTTTATTTTTTGGTCTTCAATTTCAATATTACAGTTAAACTCATCTGCTAATTGTAAAAACCAGCTTTTTTTATAATATAAATGATCCAAACCTTTATAACGTTTTGTATATTCTTCCTCATTCATATGTTTTTTTCTAATAAATAAGGCTTCATCTTTTTTATCATAATCACTAACTTCTAAAACAGCAATTGAATAATTTGCTTTTTCAAGCATTTTAGCTAATACTTCCCTTGCATATGCGTAAGTTGTAAAATATAAAAACACACCATTTGAAACCACAAAATCGTATTTTTCATCAGTTGACAAGTCAATAGCTTCACTCACACTAAAAGAACCTTTTGGCATAAAATGTTTCGCTGCTTCAACTAAGGATTCGCTATAATCTAACCCACCTATTATATGACCATTTAGATAAAAAGGATACAAAAAAGCACCACTACCGCAACCTACTTCAAATACAGACTGATTGTTGCTTATTTTAAGTTTATCTTTTATATAGGTGACATAATCTATCCATATCTCTTCAGTTAAAGCATTAAATCCACTATCAAAACCATCAAGTTTCATCAAAGTCATCAATATATGATCATTATTATCTATATTTGTCAATGATTTTTTTTCCCATATTGTTTTCCAGTTAGACATATAATTCTTCCTTTAATTCCCTCAATTTTTCTATCATAAACTCGTTATCTTCAAAACTTTTTACTGCGACTCGAATACACTCTTTATTTTCAAAACCTGTTTTCCCCGTTAAATCTTTGATATAAATATCATATCTCTCCAAAATAATTTCGGTCAACTCTGTTGCTGTAAACCTTTCTATCACATGAAGTAAAAAATAATTTGCTTGAGAATACCTTACCTTCAGGTATGGGATCTCCTGTAATCTCTGGTAAAACCTGTCTCTTTCTGTAGAAATTTGATCACAAGCTTTTTTGTAATCATTTTTATATTTTCCTATTACCTGAAGAAAGAATTCACCATATGAGTTAATATTCCAAATAGTGATCTCTTTTTCCATTGCAGATATAAGTTCTTGATTGGAAGTAGCGATGACCCCCAGTCTTATGCCAGGAACACCATAGCTTTTAGAAATACTTTTTATAATGATTAAATTTGGATAGGCATCTAATATTTCTTGCGTAATTAAACTTTCTTCTTCACCATTAGTTGAGAAATCAACAAATGATTCATCCACAATAAAGTTTTTACGCAAGTTCAATAACTTACTTGCGATGATAAGAAGATCATCTTTTTTTATAAAGTTTCCACTTGGATTATCTGGGTTGATAAGTAGTAAATTATCTGATTTTTCCGCAAGTTGAAGCAGTGTATCTGCATCATAAATATAATCTTCATTTTCAGGTATATGCTTTATTATCCTATCGTATCCAATGCTTTCTGGATATTCGTTGAATGTAGGAAAGACCAATCCGAATGTTCCCTTAATAACTTTTCCAAGTCCACGTATTATCTCTGAAGCACCATTGCCAACCAAAATATTTTCAGGTTCAATACCATACATTTTACCTGCAAGCAACCTTTGTGTTTCCTGACCAGAAGGATACTGAGAGAGTAGCTCATAGAAATAGGCTTTCATCTCTTCCTGCATTTTTTGTGGAGGAAAATATGGATTTACCAAATAACAAAAATCCTTTAGTTTAGGAAAACGCCAATATCCTCCATATCTTGACTGTATAAGTTTTAACTTATCTTTCACATTTTTTGCAAATATGATTTCAGCATTGGCTTTATCCTGAATATCATCAATTTCATACCACTTTTCACCATTAAGTTTCAAAGCGTGAAGTTCATGTGCACCCAAACTTGTCAAAACCCTTAAAACAGATTCATAATATTCATGGTGACCCATTACTTTTACATAAGCTTCTAAAAATGGTATATAAATATTGGTAGAAAATTCTTGTGAAAATTTGTATATATTGACTGTTTTGTAGTATCTATCTACATCTTGGAATCGAAATAAATCTTTTGGGAAAAATTCTAAAATTTTGTCATTTTCTCCTATAACAGCAGATGTTCCATCCATCCATGCCTGGTATTTATCGACTACAGCCAAAGATGGTCTTTTGTCATCTAATAGTTTTCGAATAATACTCTCTTCAAACATTAGATCACTTTCAAGTAATATAGTATCATCTTCTATTAACTTATCTTTTGCTAAAAATAAAGAGTAAATATTATTTGTTTTATTATAAAGTGAATTGACAATATAATTAATATTGATATTTTTATAACTATCCCCAAGATATGACATTAGGTTTTCTTTCTTATATCCAACGACCAATGTTACTTCTGTAATCCCTACATTATTTACTATATCAAGTACGTGTTCGATAAGCTTTTTTCCATTGATTTCAAGCATACATTTTGTATTGTCTTTAGTATATTTACCGAGTCTGCTTCCCATACCTGCAGCTAAAATAAGTACTTGCATTATTTCTCTTGTTTATATATTCTATAAAAGATAGCAGTCAATAAAACTATTAATTGTAGTTTTCTTTTCTAATAAATTTAAGATGTATTATACTGTAGTTTCAGTAAAAGAATAATACGGTAAAGCTTGTATCTGCTTCTTCCCATAGCATGATCTTTTTTTCTTTGTAGTATAATGCACTTCGTAAAAGATGTTTTTAAATATGTCAAATTGTCATATGTTCGACATTTAGTATGCATTGCCCACGCAGGAGCGTGGGAAAGAGAGTAAAATTTTAAGGACAGACTATCCGAACCGAAACATTACGCCACCTCTACCTCGGACTCAAGTCGATGCTGGGCTACTTCACCCTCTTGCCCGTACGTTTCAAAGCAAGCGACGACCTTGCACACCCCAAGGTGATGGGTGCGATGCTCTTTTGGCTGCCGTTGGCGGGATTGGTGAGTGCGGGCGGGAGTGTGCTCGTCTATCTGCTGCTTGGCAAATTGGGGTGGCTGGCAGCGGTTATTGCAGCGCTGGTCTATCCGATGCTTTACGGGTTTTTACATACCGAAGCGGTGGCGGATGTCGCCGATGCACTTTATGCCGCGCATTCGGGCAAGGATGCCTACAGCGTCATCAAAGACCCAACTGTGGGTGCAATGGGGGTGCTCTGGACAGTGGCGGCAGTGCTGCTCAAAACCGTGCTGATCGTCTCTCTCCTCATGCACGGAATGTGGGTGCTTTTTGTCGCGGCGGCAGTGAGCAGCCGTATGGGGCTGGAGATGCTCTTTTTTACGCAGACATTTCACTCTTCGTTTATCCGAACCTTGCAGCGGGGCTTTAACGGAAAACTCTTTGGCAGCAGTATGATACTCTTTTTGCTTGTCGGGCTTGCCGTAGCGGGAGAGAATTTTTTCCTCATAGTGGCTTTGTCAATGGGCATCAGCTACCTCGTCGCCACACGTATCGGCAAAGCACTTGGTTTTCTCAACGGCGATGTGCTGGGCACCACGCTGGAAGCAACGGAGATCCTGCTAATGCTTACGGGAGCGTTGCTGTGGCTCTGACCCTTTTGCGGCATGCCGCCGTGCACCCCAAGTACCAAAAACGCTACAACGGCTGGACCGACCTGAGCATCGAACCCTCGCTTTTCGATGCCAAGATGGTCGCGCCGCTGTGTAAACAACACTTCGACCACATCTATAGTTCCGATTTGATGCGCTGTCAGGAGACACTCAGCTTTATGGAGATGACACCCTATACTACCGACGAGAGACTGCGTGAAGTGCGCTTCAAGGCGCATATCGAGGGACTGAGCTACCAAGAGGTGTCTCGACGCTCAGACTTCGACGCATCGCTGCTTGAAGACCACATAGCATGGCACAACTATATCTGTGTAGAGCGTTACGAAGCCTTTAGCAGACGTATCGACGCTTTTCTTACCGATTTGCCGAAAGACAAAGAGATACTCGTCTGCACCCACGGCGGCGTGATGCAGCACATGCTCGCACTGCTGCATCTGCCGTTGCAGCAAATAGACTATCTCAACTGGATAAGGATTGAACATTATGAGTTATAAAGATTGGTTTGAGGCACACGGGCGTAAACATGCCGCCATTATGCAAAAGCTCACCCACCTCAGTAATGACGAGGTGATAGCTTATTTTCGCTTTGAGCATATGCGCATCAACGAACCCGACTTTTGCCCGCTCTATGCGGAAAACAAAAAGTGTCACGATATGGAAGATCTCAACTGCTATCTTTGTGCGTGCCCCAACTTTCGTTTCGACGACGCAGGGTTTAAAGTACTGGAGGGCAGGAGTCTCAAAAGCTACTGCGCTATCGATTCAAAAGACGGAGATGTGTTCAAAGGGAACGATGCCATCCACCAAAACTGCAGTGGATGCACTATACCGCACCACGAAGCCTATATCAAAAAACATTTTAAGAGGGATTGGTTCGAGATTATGAAAGAGGTGACTCCCGAAGATCAGTCGTGAAAATCGACCACGCCGTAGACATCATCATATACTGCATGACTTCTATGCTTTCTTGCCAAATACTCCGCCCCGTCCCCTTCAATGGTAACGGGAGTTCCAACTTCAGCCCATTTGAACATGCGCTGCGCAAAGCCATTCTTCATCCGCACACAGCCGTGTGATGCAGGACGGTTTGGTACATAGCCAAGATGCATTGCAATGCCGTCATAGCTTAGACGAAGCATATAGTGCATCTTCGCACCACCATTGGGACGAGGCCACATATTGGAGCGATGATAGCGCTTCTTCTCAAGTACTTTATACTCACCCGTTGGAGTCTCTCTCCCCTCTACACCTGACGAAATACATCCTGAAAAGAGCACATATCCGTCCTCATAAGCATACGCTTTCTGTTCCGATAGATCAACAACAATCGATTTTTCCGCCAGCAACGGTGTCATAACCGTCACAAACAGCAAGAAAAACGATCGTTTCATC
>WFQD01000264.1 GCA_015487265.1 Sulfurimonas sp.
ATTATTGATAGTGTTTGTTCCATCAAATCTCCTCTGAAAATATAAAATTAGAGTGGAATTATATCTAAATAAAGATTGTTTTTAGTTTAAATAAAGATTGTTTTTGATTTTTCAGTAAGAAAAGGAGTGTTTTTATAGTTTTTGAAACACAAAAAGTGTTTCAAAAAAGGTGTGAGATTACTCTACAACAGGTTCTTTTGCTGAACGTTGTTCTTCTGTAATGTCATCTCTGTGCTCAGAGCTTTCACCGATAGCATCCCAAGTGATACATCCTTCAGTAGGACATGCAGTCGCACAAGCTGGTTCGTCATGATGACCAACACACTCTACACATTTATCACCATATACATAGTAAATTTCTTCACCTGTTGGATTATCATCCTCATCTACGATTGCTTCTACAGGACACTCATCAATACAAGCGCCACAGTTAATACATGTATCATTAATTAATACTGCCATTTTTTCTCCTCAAAAATTTGATTAATGTACTATACACTTTAGTTTTTTAAAATTAGCTAAAAATGTATAGTTGTTGTAACATTGCAAGCAAATGTTACACTTTTACAGCCCTAAATAGGCTTTAATTTCCTCGGCTCTATCTGTTTTTTCCCAGCTAAAACCATCTTCTTCACGTCCAAAGTGCCCATAAGCAGCAGTTTTTCTATAAATAGGTTTGAGTAAATCAAGCGACTTGATAATTCCCGCAGGACTTAAATCAAAAAGTTCTTTTACGCAGGCTTCTATTTTAGCTTCGCTCACTTTGCCTGTTCCATGTGTATCTACCATAATAGAAACCGGTTGCACAACACCAATAGCATAGGCTACTTGAATAGTTGCTTTCTCACAAGCACCAGAAGCGACAAGATTTTTTGCCACATGACGAGCAGCATAAGCAGCACTTCTATCTACTTTTGTAGGGTCTTTTCCAGAAAATGCTCCCCCACCATGTGGACACGAACCACCATAGGTATCTACAATTATCTTACGACCTGTAAGCCCTGCATCCCCTTGTGGTCCACCAATTACAAATTTTCCAGTTGGATTAATGTGAAAAATAGTATTTTCATCCATCATCTCAGCAGGAATGACTTGTTTGATAACCTCTTCAATCATATCTTTATGAATCTGTTCTTGGCTAATTCCCTCATGATGCTGTGTTGAAATAACGACAGTCTCAACTGCTACTGGCTTATCATCAACATAACGGACACTGATTTGTGCTTTTCCATCAGGACGCAAGTAAGGCACAATTCCCTCTTTACGTACAAACGCAAGTCTTTGTGTTAAACGGTGTGCCAAATGAATTGGTAATGGCATAAGCACATCTGTCTCACGACAAGCATACCCAAACATTAACCCTTGATCACCTGCACCAATAGCACCATCTTCTTGATCAACCCCTTGATTGATGTCAGGAGATTGTTCCCCTATTCCGTTTAATACCGCTGCTGCTCTATAGTCAAAACCATAATTTGCATCAGTGTAACCTATCTCCTGAATAACTTGTCTTGCAATCTCTTGCATTGGGGCATATGCCGTCGTCTTCAGTTCGCCTGCAATTACACAAAAACCATTCGATACCAAAGTTTCACACGCAACACGTGCCTTTGGATCATGTTCAATAATATAATCCAGAACTGCATCACTGATTTGATCTGCCATCTTATCAGGGTGCCCTTCTGTTACAGACTCTGAAGTAAATATATACTCTTTCGTCATCGATTTTCCTTATTGAGATATGAAGTCTTGCCTCATAAATCAATGAAAGTATAGCTAATTATTTATTTATTATGTCCGATATAGCCTCATACACTTGCAAAGGATATGTTATGAACACCACATATAGTCTCGATGCTTACAAATCACACGACCTCAATATTGCCATGAAAACATCCAGTGGCGATGTTATCAAGATGGATTTTTCAAACCAACAAGCAGGCTCTTTTTCTCAAACAAAAAATGCCAATGGCACAAGCACACGTGCTAGTTTTTCATCTATGCAGTCTTTTCAATTTTCCATCGACACTAATGGTATCTCCGCACAAGATAAAAAAGAGATAGATGCTCTTATGAAAAAAGCACAGCCTTTCATTGATGATTTTTTAAAAGAACTCCAACATGATGCCCCAAAATCGCCCGTTACACAACTCGCCAACAAAATAGCCGCTATTTTTGAGCCAAGCAAGCCAAGAGATGAAAACAGTAAAAACATCATCAAAACCAATATTGTCAAAACATTTGATAATGCCACAAAAAACACAAAAGAGGATATTTTTCAAGAGATGCAAAAGCTTTTGGAAAAAACACTCAAAACTTTTGACACTTTTACCCAAAATATTTATGCATAATTTTGTGCTATAATTTGCCTATGAAAAAAATAGTTTTACTTGTATTATCCTTAACACTCAGTCTCTTTGCTCAAAATGCTTTTGAGCAAAGTTATGCCGATTTAAACAGTGCCATCGATGCCATTGCAAAAAAAAGTACCTTACAAGAGAAAATTTCTTTGTATTATCTCGCCCTTGCTACACACGATCAGGTTTTGACAGCACTCTATAAAAAAGAGACAAGCAATGATGATTTACAAGCAACTAAAAAAAAGATGTTACTCACCATTACAAATCTCAATCAAAACAAAAAAATCACCCTTGATGAAATCACCAAACTGCGTAACTTCTATGCACACTTTAATCAAGAAGCAAAAAAAGTACTTTTAAATGCCGATGAAGAAAAACCACTTGATATAAAAACATTCTACAAACAAACAGAAGATACATCCTATGTCAAAACAGTCCTTATACTATTTACACTCTTTTTTATGTTTAGCAGTGCAATTTTGGCATATCTGCTTTATAGAAGCCGTAAAACAAATGTCAGTAAAGAAAATTTTCCTATGATTGACACCCTTATGCAGCATAGAACACAACTTTAAGTATAAAAACTTGACATTTTGAACTATCTTAGTGTAAAATTTCGCTAATTAAAAAAGATATGCAAGGTATCTTTACTCTCCTCATTCCAAAATCACACAATTAAGGCAAACATTTCTATGGCTGAAACGCATCCTCAACAATCTCGTAACAACCAAAAAGCTAAAAATAACAACAACCGCAATAACAACAATTCAAAACGCACACACACTCCCGTCAAAGGCTCAAGTGTAGAAGAGTTGCGTACAAAATCTATAGAAGAACTGATTACTATTGCTGAATCTTTAAATGTAGAACATCCTCAAGAACTCAAACGCCAAGATGTCATCTTTGAAATTTTAAAGGCACAAACAGCACAAGGGGGGTTTATTCTCTTCAGTGGTATCTTAGAAGTAATGCAAGATGGCTATGGCTTTATCCGTTCTATTGACAAATCATTCAACGAGTCTATCAATGATGCCTATGTTTCTAACACACAAATCAAAAGATTTGCCATTCGAAATGGAGATGTCGTCACAGGACAAGTCCGCCCGCCAAAAGATCAAGAACGCTACTATGCTCTCATCAAAATAGAAGCAGTCAATGGGCTCCCACCCGAAGAGAGTAAAAAACGCCCACTCTTTGAAAACCTTGTGCCTCTCTATCCGCAAGAGAGAATTCAACTTGAGTACAATGAAAAAGGTTTAACTGGTCGTATGCTTGACCTCTTCTCACCCATTGGAAAAGGGCAACGTGGTCTCATTGTTGCACCACCGCGTTCAGGAAAAACAGAACTGCTCAAAGAGATTGCCCATGGTATCACAGCCAATCATGCCGAAATTGATTTAATGGTTTTACTTGTTGATGAACGCCCGGAAGAGGTTACTGATATGGAACGCAGTGTCAAAGGTGAAGTCTACTCTTCTACCTTTGATATGCCGGCAAAAAATCATGTCAAAGTGGCTGAAATGGTCATCGAAAAAGCAAAACGCCGTGTTGAAATGGGAAGAGATGTCGTCATTCTCCTCGACTCTATTACTCGTCTGGCTCGTGCATACAACACTGTCACCCCATCAAGTGGAAAAGTCCTCTCAGGGGGTGTCGATGCCAATGCCCTGCATAAACCAAAACGTTTCTTTGGAGCTGCGAGAAATATTGAAAAAGGGGGCAGCCTTACCATTATTGCCACAGCCCTTGTTGATACTGGAAGCCGCATGGATGAAGTGATTTTTGAAGAGTTTAAAGGCACAGGGAACATGGAAGTTGTGCTCGATAGAAAAATTGCCGATAGACGCATCTACCCTGCGATTGATATTCTCAAATCAGGAACACGTAAAGATGACTTACTCATTGGAAAAGAGGCATTACAAAAAGTATTTATTCTACGTCAAATGCTCCATAAACAAGACAATGAAGTCGAAGCCCTCAAGTTTATCTACAACACTATGGGAAAAAATGAGACAAATGCAGAGTTTTTAGAAAGTATGAATACGGATAAATAATGAAAGTTGGTGTTTTTGATAGTGGGATTGGTGGCTTAACTGTTGTAAAATCACTCCTACAACACCAACTCTTTGAAGAGATTATCTACTTTGGAGACACTGCTCGCGTTCCTTATGGGAGTAAAGACAAAAACACCATTATCCGCTACGGTATTGAAGCAGTAGAGTTTTTTAAAAATTTTAAACTCGATATGCTTATAGTCGCTTGCAATACCGTGAGTGCCTATGCCCTGAGCGAAATGCAAGAGGCAGCAAATTGTCCAGTGATAGGTGTGGTTGAAGCGGGTGTTTTAGCAACACAAAACGCACTCACCAATAAAAATGCCAACATCCTCATTATCGGTACAAACGCAACCATCAATTCACAAGCCTATGAAAAGGGCTTAAAAGATTTAGATTTTCAAAACCTTCAAGCCAAAGCAACCCCGCTTTTTGTTCCACTTGTCGAAGAAGAAATTTTTGATGGAGCCATTGTAAAGGAAAGTTTTAAACACTATTTTCAAAAGCTTACACATCCAGATGCCCTCATTTTAGGCTGTACCCATTTTCCACTTTTAGCCTCCTCCTTGCAAAACTATTTTGGGCAAGAAACACAGCTCATTCACTCGGGAGATGCGATTGTTGAGTACCTTGAAAAAACATTTGACTTTCAAACAAAATATACCAATCCATCCTTGCAGTTTTTTGCCTCCGAAAATCCTGATGCCCTGCGTTTGATTGCAAAAAGGTGGCTTGATGTCTAAACATATCTCCATTTTTGGGTATGGCACAACTACAAAACCCCTTGCAAAACATATAAAAAATGCCGTTTTTTATGATGATAAATGCAAAGAACCCTACGGCGGAATTGCAAACTCTTTTGTAAGGCCTGCAGCAGAATTCAATCCTGAAAATTCTGATTTGGAGATTACTTCTCCGGGTATTCCACCCGCAAACCCACTCATTCAAAGTGCTAAAAACCTCATAAGCGAATATGATTTTTTTGCCGATGTTATGAACTTAAAAATTTGGATTAGTGGTACCAATGGCAAAACAACGACAACACAAATGCTGCAACACCTCCTTGCAGACAAAGGTGCTTTAGCAGGAGGGAACATTGGAACATCCCTTGGAGAACTTGACCAAAATGCTCCTATTTGGATTTTAGAGACAAGCTCTTTTACTATGCACTACACAAAATATGCAAAACCAAATATTTACCTTTTACTCCCGCTCTCTCCTGATCATTTAAGTTGGCATGGCAGTATGCAAGCGTATGTAAACGATAAGCTCAAACCCTTAAGCATGATGTCTGCTCAAGATACCGCCATCATCCCAGAAGCTTACAAAAACACCCCGACAAAAGCCAAACTTATCACCTACAAAAATGCACAAGACCTTGCAAAAACTTTTGGCATTCAGGTTGAAAAAATCAAGTTTCAAGCGGCCTTTTTAATGGATGCTCTTTTAGCTATGGCTGTGGACAAACTCCTTTTTGAACGCATCAATTATGAAAAAATCAATGCTTTTACACTCGACCCTCACCGTCAAGAAGAACTTTTCGACTCTCAAGAACGACTCTGGGTCAATGACACAAAAGCCACCAATCTTGATGCTACTGTTGCCGCGGTTACACGCTATGAAGATGCTTTTATCCATCTTATTTTAGGTGGCGATGACAAAGGAGTTGATTTGAGTGAACTCTTTGCGTTTTTACAAGAAAAAAAGCTTCATATCTACACTATTGGGTCTAACAAAACAAAACTTTTCCAACTTGCACAAAGCCATAATATCCCTTGTTCACGTTGTCAAAACCTCCAAGATGCCATCTTCCACATAGACACGCAACTCAAAAAAGGAGAAGTCGCCCTCCTCTCTCCCGCAGCTGCAAGTTTAGATGAATTTTCCTCGTATGCAGAGCGAGGCGATCAATTTAAAAACGCAGTCAAAAACATATAATTTTAATGAAATTATGCTAAAATGACTGCAATTAAATATGGAGTCACTCTTGAAAGCAGCATCTGAAGTACTAGCACGAAAATACCGTCCCTCAAATTTCGATGAGCTTATAGGCCAAGAGACAATCGCACAGACACTCTCCCTTGCCTTGGATGCAAACCGTCTCTCTCATGCTTACCTTTTTTCAGGGCTTCGCGGAAGTGGAAAAACCTCAACGGCACGTATTTTTGCCAAAGCACTCATTTGTGAA
>WFQD01000265.1 GCA_015487265.1 Sulfurimonas sp.
GATATGCATATGATTTTAGACCATATAATTTATAGCTATTATATTCATCTATCAAAATCCTAAAGCTATACTTTATGATTTAAAAAAGACTCTATTTTTTCTCTATAAGTTATGCATATATTCTCTAAATCATCTATAATGATTTTTTGTATTTTTTCTATATGTTCCTCTTTATTCTCTATCTCTTGTGTATTAAAAAAATCAAATACAATAGGGAGAATTAATCTCGAAAAATCATCAAAAACAGATGCGAGTGCTTTATTTTCAACTGTTATCATTTCAGGTGAAAGTTCTAAAATCAAACCAAGTAAATTATATAAATAGTGCTTATACTCCGTATCTTTACTATGCTTATGCTGCTCTATTTTCATTTCCATATCTCTTGTATAAGCAACTTTTTTGTGCAAATTTTGAATATCTATTGTATCTAGCATGCTAACGGAGTTATTAGCTACTAAATCTTGTAATGCTTTTGTTTTCTCTTCTTTTTTAAACTTTGATAAAGCATCTATTTCTATCTCTGCAGTTTGCTTTGCTACTGTTGCTTCAATAGCAACTCCATCACTGAGATTGTAAATTGTTTGATGTGCTTTTTTCAGTTGTGGCAGTAACTTATTTAAAGCACTTGCAGAATATAATAAACGTGGATTTGTATAAACTTTCTCTTGAAAGTTACCATCAACAGATAATATTTCCTCATCCATAGTAATTTGAAAACGTGTATCTTCTGCATTATCTAATGCTATATTCTTGCTATACTCATGCGATGCAGCATGTGTTGCTCCTGTTTTTTGATCAAAGGCTAAGTCAAGACCTAACAAGTAAATCTCTTGACTATAAAAACTCACAGCTAAAAGTGCTGAAGTTGAACCAACACAAGGGGCAGAGAGTGTTCCAATATTGTGTATATACCCATGCTCATCTTCAAGAAATACAATTCGATTTTTAGGAAATTTTTGACGTAATTTTTCACTTACTTGTGATGCAAACATCATCATTGTATTTTGTAAAAAGTCCAAGTCTATTGCATCGTAAAATTTTAAAGTCAAATCTGAAGCATCAATATGTGTCACAATATCTGGTACAATATTTTCTTTATAAAGTGTAGGCAATACCGCTGAAACCGCTATAATAAAAAAACGATTTTGATGTTCTTTTAACCATTGTAAGTTCTTTTCAAAAGATGGACCTGCCGCAAGCACAAGTATTGGCTTCTCTCTTAATGTATTTTCTTTCATATTTGTATTAAAAACATCCAAAGATTTATAACCATCATTCAAATACTCTAAAGGGCGCAAGATGGTTCCAAGTCTTGGAGTATATGTATATGTAATAAAGCCTTGATTTACTAAAATATTTTTAATATACTTAATCTTTTCTTCCCCATGAAAAGGAAAATGAAAGTACTTTATAAATCTATTATACATATAATTCTCCTCTAAAAACAGAGAAAATTTCTGGCTAAAACTATCAACTTCATCGGCAACACTAAAGCTCAATTCTGCAGCTTTGGCAAGTTCATAATACTTTGTAGTAAATAAAGAAAGACGAAATATCTCTAAATTATCTTCAATAATCATATAATATTTTGGATACAAGGCATTATGAATATAAGGGATATGTACTCCCAATCCCACCCCAATCAGAATATATTTTTCTATCTCCTCCATAGTACCATCAGGAACATCAAGATTCCGAGTATATTCACTGAGTAAAATCATAGCATTTGTATCTTCTGCCTCTTCTACAAGCTCTTTTGAGTAGTTTGTGGTCGGCACTGCTTCAAAAGCATAACTCTCTTTTGACTTACTCATGTGTTTTACTAAATTTTGAGACATTTCCAAAGAGTTTTTTCCATATAAAGGTCTACCTGATTCCAGCTGAATTATTTCAAAATATCCATCCCTATACTCTAATTCAAATTTACTTTCATAATCACCACTATTGATTGCCATATCTAAAACCTGCAGAGTTTTATATAGCTCTTTTTGTTCTTCTTTCAAATAAGTAATATTTTTCATATAGGTATCATATACTGCTTCTTCGACATTTAACATTTGTTTTCCTTCATAATTGTTTCTACTAGTAAAAAATCCAACTTCTCATCTATATCAATAGAGTCACTTTTCGACATAATATAAGCAAATATATTATCCTTTAAAAAAAACCTTTTTTCTTCTAAAAATGATTGCCATTCACAAATATAAATCGCTCCATTGAGCCTATAATAAGGCACTAAATCTTGTGAACGTTTGCCTACTACAGATGCATCTAAAAAATCTTTCATACTGCGTGAATCATCTAAAGTATTACTCCACAAAACAGAGTGTTCAAGCTCACATACACTCACAATTGCATCGGCACTTTTTTGCATCAGTTGTTCTATAGCTTCATCAACATGCTTACCTGTTCTTAGAGGACTTGTAGGCTGTAAAAGCACAATATAATCATAATCTTTAAAATTTTCTACTATGTCCAAAACGACATCTACACTTGATGCACTATCTGTTGCCAATATTTCTGCTCTTTTATATGTATCAGCCCCATATTTTCTAGCAATCTCTAAAATTTCATCAGCATCACTACTTACTATAACATTATCAATATAACGACTCATCAATCCCGCTTCAATCGAATATGCTATTAAAGGTTTCTCCGCTAAAAGTAACATATTTTTTCTAGGTAGGCGTTTACTTCCATACCGAGCTGGAATAATCCCTAAAAATGTCTTTCCTTTATACATTAAAGAACTCACTGTACTCATTTTGAGCCTGTTCAAACTCTTCTATTCTTCCAATATCAAGCCAGTATTCATGAACAGGAAAAGAGACTGTTTTAAGATTATTATTTATAATATCTTCAAAAAGTGTTGGCATATCATAAAACTCATTTTGAGGAATATATTCAAAAACCTGTGGAGAAAGAGTATAAATACCTGCATTCACAAAAAACTTATGTAAAGGCTTTTCTTCTATAGCTGTTATGACACTTCCTTCTGTTTCAATAACACCATAAGGCACCTGATAATCATACTCCCGAACACACATTGTAGCCACAGAATGTTCAGCTTGATGAAAATCAAGTAAGTGTTCAAAATTCACATTTGTCAGTAAATCTGCATTCATCACAAAAAATGGTTTCTGAGGTCTCTCTTTCATCAAAGAAAGTGCACCTGCTGTACCAAGTCGTTTACTCTCTTGAATATATTCTATATGAACACCCAATGTACTTCCATCACCAAAATACTCTTTTATCATTTCTGCTTTATAATTCACACTTATCGTAATATTAAGAAAACCATACTTTGCAAAATTTTCAATGATTGTTTCAAGGATTGGTTTATTTCCAACTTTTAAAAGTGGTTTTGGAGTCTCTTGTGTGAGTGGACGCAAACGGGTACCCAAACCACCTGCCATTAAAATGACCCTATTGTCTTTTGCATCTGTTTTTAACAAGTTTGAAAGTTCTTCTATCTTTACAATTTTCCCATTATTATCTACTATAGGAATCTGATAAATTTGTTTACGCAGTGCCTTTTGAATAATAAGCTCTTTAGAATCGTTCACATTTGCAAGAGTTGGTTCTTTAAAATAAATACTCTCTATCGATGCATCCAATGTCAAACCATTGAGCAAGCCACGACGAAGATCACCATCTGTTAATGTTCCGATAACCCTCTCATCATCATCTAAAACAATGGCAATGCGTTTGGCTCCCTTATCGATAATATGCAGTGCTTCTTTAATAGTTGATGTTGGACTGAGTAAAATATCTTTATAATTTTTCATGCACATCCTTAATATCATAAAATGATTTTTTGAGTATATTTTCTAAATCAATATTTTTTATCTCTTCTACTATTTTTAGACTAGCACACCCATCACCATAAGGATTTATAGAAGTTTTCAACTCTTCTTGAAATGCTTTTGAGTAGAGTTTTTCAAAGGCTTCCAAAATACTTTCTCTATCTACTTTACAATTTATAACACTTTTAGCCATAATACGACCTTTTTGTCTATCACCAATATTTATCGTTCCTATCTGAAAACTAGGAGCTTCTGTTAATCCACTTGAGCTATTGCCAACCATCACATCGACATATTGTAATGCACTTAAATATCGTAGTTGTCCTAGTGAGGTAAATGCTACTGATTTATCACTATTTTTACTCACATATTCATCTATCATTTTATTGATTACTCTACCATCTGTATCACTATTTGCTTTTGTAAAGATGATATTTGTACTCTTAAGTATATCGACTGCGTTTAGTAA
>WFQD01000266.1 GCA_015487265.1 Sulfurimonas sp.
AAAATAGGCAAACCTTTACCGGTCATAGATTCTATAATTGGCTCGAAAGCTCAAGCAAAAATCTAATATTGCTTACAAGAAACGAAAAAGATTTTAAAATCTCTTGTTTGTATCTACCTATAGATTAACATAACGTAAATTCTCTTGAAAATTGTTGAGACCTCTTCCAGTGAAAATCTCTTAAGCTGGGAAGAATACTTAAACAAGTTTAAGTCTATATGGGCAAGTAATGCCTTTTATGGATTTGCACCCATGTAACTAAAGATGAAACAAGAAAGATAGAGGCTGTCGCCAAAGAACTTGGCATCAGTATGAGCACTTTATGCAAAATTAGCCTCGCAAAGTTTATCTCCCTAGGTATTTTAAAACAACTGTTAAGCACTGTGATGGATTTTAAGCTCTTTATAAATCACATCAAGTATCAACTTAGCAAACCCTTGTTGAATCCTATCTTCACTAAGAGCTTGTGTTGCTAAGGTGTTATGTACATCCATAGTGCCAATGATAGCATCTGTAACAGCTACAGGAAAATCCCCAAGCATTGCTTGTTCTTTTGAGTTTGTTTGAAGTTGTTGCATTACAGCATCATTCTCCATCACTTTGTCTTTTACAGTGTTAATATAGTTTATTTTATCTTGGTCTGTGAGATCTCCTGAAAAAAGTTCATTCATTTTTTCTATGATGACACTCAGAGGGTCTGTCTTTGTCTCTTTTGACTTTCCTTCTCCTGGATTTTCAGGATTAAGGGTTCCATCTTTAAGGTTAATTTTTTGCACTTTTTTATTTTTGAGTGAAAAGTGTGTCATCTCAACAGCACTAAGATCAATATCTTCCTGCAAATCAAGTACCTTTAAATTGGGTAACAGCCCTCTTGCATAAACACTCAGTTTCTCCAGTTCTGCATCCTCATAATCAACTATCTGCGATAAAAACTCATACATCCTTACAAATGTACCTAAATCCTTTTTAAACAGCTCTAAGGCATCTTTTTTCTCTTTGGCTCTGCCTATCTCTATCTCGGCATTATGTGTACCACTAGTATCACCATTCTCTTTTGCTCGCTCCAATACCTCTTTGGCAGTTTGCAACTCCTCTAAAGCCTCTTTATATCTACCTTTAAACCTATCTGCTGCTGGTTTTACAGCTGCACTACGCGCTGCTTGTGTACCATTTGGATCAAAAAAGGCAAGTGCAAACTGCTCCACTTCCTGCGGGGTGAAAATATGGTAGTTTTCAAGTTTGAGTTGCAGATCAAATATCATATTTGGATCAGTTACATCACTGAGTGTTGTTTTTTTGTAGTATGGAGCAAAAGCTTCTTCTATATCTTCAGCTTTGTTATAAAAATCAAGTATAAAAACTTGACTCTTATTTGGGTATGTACGATTAAGGCGTGATAGTGTCTGTACAGCCTCGACACCTTGAAGTTTTTTATCGACATACATAGCACATAGCTTTGGTTGGTCAAATCCTGTTTGAAACTTATTTGCCACTATCATTACTTGGTAATCATCACTATCAAAAGCATCACGCATATCACGCCCTTTTAGTTCTGGATTCATCGAGGTTTCTGTATGCTCCACTCCTTCATCTTCCACTTTGCCAGAAAATGCAACCATGGCACGCAAGTTTTCATAACCATGCTCTTGTATGTAGCCATCAAATGCCTGTTTATACCTAACAGCCTCGTTTCTTCCACTCGTTACTACCATTGCTTTTGCTTTACCATCGAGCAGATGTGCTATATGCTCTTTAAAATGCTCTATAATAATCTCAACTTTTTGAGCAATGTTATAAGGGTGCAGTCGCACCCATTTTGCAAGACGAGTTTTTGCCTTTTTTGTATCGACCTCTTTATCTTCACTCGTTGCGAGGCGGTATGCCATATCGTAAGTGGTATAGGATGCCAATACATCAAGGATAAAGCCCTCTTCTATCGCTTGTTGCATCGTGTAAAGATGAAATGGTTCAGGGGCATTATCCTTGCTCGGCGGCAAGTCTGGATTTGGTAATGTCCCAAACATCTGTAAGGTTTTTGGCTTGGGAGTAGCAGTAAAAGCAAAGTAGCTGAGATTTTTATT
>WFQD01000267.1 GCA_015487265.1 Sulfurimonas sp.
ATATTATATTAACTCTAAGTAATTTTTATCTATAATCCTTTCCTATAGTAAATATAAGGGGATACTTTGTCTCAATTCGCAGATTACAAAGATGTTAATCAAACACAATTACAACAAGATATAGACGAAATAAAAAAAACAATTACTGTCGGGGAAGAGGATTTTCAGCACCTTCTCAAACTTGAACGCTGGGGTAGGATTTCTACAGTTGTAGGATTTTTACTGATAGCTATTATCAGCATATTGGAAGTTACAGCACCACAAAGCATCTCTTCTTTTGATTTTTGGTTTTTTGGCATCATAGGAGCTGCACTTATGGGGGTTGGTAATGTTGCACGCTGGGCAAATGTTACCCATCCCATCTTGCACGGAGCATACGATAAGGTGCCAAATATCCCCCACCGCTACACAAAAGCAGGATTTGCCACAGGGCATCGCCGTTGGATTGATTGGTTAGACTGGATAAAACCTGATGCGTGGGCATATGAGCACAACATCATGCACCATTATCATCTTGGTGAGCTTGATGATCCTGATAATGTAGAGAAGAATTTAGAGTGGTTACATGAAAAAAAGATACCAATGTTTCTAAAATACGCTATTGTGTACACATTTGCAGCGTTTTGGAAGATAGCCTACTATGCTCCAAATACACAAAGAATTTTAGACAACAAAGAAAACAAAGTGATGAACGATCCACGTGCACAGTCATACGAGTTCAACCCTCTCACACCACGTGGACGCGATTTGTGGCTAAACTATTATCTTCCGTATGGTGTTTTTAAATTTGTACTCTTACCTGCGCTTTTTTTACCCTTTGGCTGGGCAGCAGTAGGGTATGCCTTTGGGTTTTTGCTATTGAGTGAAGCATTTGCAAATCTGCACTCTTTTTTGGTCATCGTTCCAAACCACTCTGCTGAAGACATCTACCAATTTTCCACACCACACAAAACACAAGGGGAATACTACCTTCGCCAAATCATGGGAAGTGTGAATTATAATACAGGAAGTGATCTCATCGATTTTGCACACGGCTTTCTAAATTACCAGATAGAACATCATCTTTTCCCAAATATGCCGCACTCCTACTACCAAAAAATGCAGCCAATTGTTAAAGAAATCTGCAAAAAGCACAATCTTGAGTATCGTCAAGACTCTGTATTTAAAAGAATTGTAATGAGCATTGATCTTATGGTTGGAAAAACGAAGTTACTTTGTATCGAAGGGGTTTAAAAAGGGAAGTTTTTTTGTAAATATTCAGAGATAATCTCTGAATATTTAACTTAACGTTTAGAGAACTGACGTGAACGACGTGCTTTACGTTTACCTGGTTTTTTACGCTCAACAACACGAGCATCACGAGTCATCATACCTTCTGGTTTGAGAACCGCTTTTACTTCTGGGTTGAACTGTACAAGTGCGCGGCTGATACCATGACGAAGTGCATCTGCTTGACCACCGAAACCACCACCAAGTGTAGTCGCTACAATATCAACTGAAGTATCAAGTTTAGAGATTGCAAGTGGTTGTTTTACACGAAGTTTTTTCGCTTCAAGACCACCAAGCCATGCGTCTAGTGAAAGACCGTTTACTGTAATTTTACCACTACCTGGAGTTAACCATACTTTTGCGATTGACGCTTTACGACGTCCTGTTGCATATATTTTTTGTGCCATGTAATCTCTCCTTACTTAGCGAGTTGCGCAGTGTGAGGATGCTCAGCACCAGCGTAAACTTTTAATTTTTTAAGCATTTTAGCACCAAGCTTCGTTTTTGGAAGCATACCGCGAGTTGCTAGTTTGTATAGTTTCTCAGGGTTTTTTTCTAAAAGCTCAGTCATTTTAACACTCTTAGTAGAACCGAAGTATCCAGAGTGAGAAAAATATTCTTTGTTCGCTACTTTTCCAAGACCATTAAAGTGTGCCTTAGAAGCGTTGATGATAACTACATAGTCACCACAGTCCATATTTGGTGTAAAACATGCTTTGTTTTTCCCACGAAGTATAGTAGCTACTTCAGTGATCATACGACCAAATGTTTTACCCTCTGCATCGATAAGAACCCATTTTCTATCGATTTGTTCTTCAGTTGCAATTTTAGTAAATTTCATTGAGAGAACCTTTCTTTTTGGTTTTTGTGGCGAAAGTATAGCTGTATAAACTTATAAATAACTGAATTTAAGTTATTTATAAGTTGGTATTTAGATAAATCAAACGAGTTATTTGTATTTTTGTTTAAGCAACATACTGTGTGTTATTGCCAAAATCTTCCAATTAACACACAAAAGTGTGTGTTAAAATGATATATTTCACTTAACATACACTAAATC
>WFQD01000268.1 GCA_015487265.1 Sulfurimonas sp.
AACTATAACAGACTCAGCACTTGTTGCAGCTGCAAAATTAAGTCATAGATATATAACCGATAGATATCTACCGGATAAAGCTATAGATTTAATCGATGAAGCAGCAGCAGAGCTTAAAATGCAAATAGAATCTGAGCCAAATGCCTTAGCTTCTATTAAAAGAAAAATTCAACAACTAAATGTTGAAAAAGAAGCTCTTAAAATGGAAGATAATGAGCAAAATAAAAAAAGATTAGAAGAGATAGAAAAAGAGCTTGCTGACGCAGAAGAGGAAAAAAGAAGACTTGAAGCTCAATTTGAACATGAAAAAGAGATATTTGAAAGAATTGCAAATATAAAAAGTGAAATAGAAGCTAAAAAAAGAGAAGCTGAGCAAGCTAAACATCAAGGTGATTACAACAAAGCAGCTGAGATTGAATATGGCATAATTCCAAAACTTCTTGAAGAGGAAAAACAGCTTCAAGAGCAATGGAAGCAAATGCAAAAAGAGGGAACACTACTTAAAAATAGTGTTGATGAGGACTCCATTGCTACAATTGTAAGCAGATGGACAGGAATCCCTGTAAATAAAATGCTTCAAAGTGAAAAAGAAAAGATTCTTCATGTAGAATATGAACTTAGAAAAACAGTTGTTGGTCAAGATAGAGCTATAAAAGCTGTTGCAAGAGCAATTAAGAGAAATAAAGCCGGACTTAGTGAGAAAAATAGACCGATTGGCAGCTTTTTATTCCTTGGACCTACCGGTGTTGGTAAAACTCAAACAGCTAAAACTTTAGCTAAGTTTTTATTTGATACTGAAGATGCACTAATTAGAATTGATATGAGTGAATATATGGAAAAACACTCAGTTTCAAGACTTGTCGGTGCAGCTCCCGGATATGTTGGATATGAAGAGGGAGGTCAGCTTACTGAAGCGGTTAGAAGAAAACCTTACAGTGTAGTGCTGTTTGATGAGGTTGAAAAAGCTCATCCTGATGTATTTAACATCCTTTTACAAGTGCTTGATGATGGAAGATTAACAGATAACAAAGGTGTAACTGTTGATTTTTCAAACACTATCATTATCTTAACTTCAAATATCGGAAGTGCTAAGATAATGGATGCAAAAGAGGATGAAAATCTTGAAGAGCTTGTTATGCCAGATCTAAAAATGTCATTTAAACCTGAGTTTTTAAACAGACTTGATGATATAGTTATCTTTAATGCCTTAAAAGAGGAACAAATTAAAGAGATAGTTGGTATATTCTTTAACGAAATAGCTAAAAAATTAGAAGATAAAAATATAACTATAAAACTAACTGATGCAGCAAAAGCATATATAGCTGAAGCTGGATTTGACCCGGTTTACGGTGCAAGACCTCTAAAAAGAGCACTATATGAGATAGTTGAAGATAGACTTGCCGAACTTATACTTGAAGATAAAGTAACTGAAGGAAGCACAGTTACATTTGATGTTAAAGATGGAGATGTAATTGAGATTATAGATTAATTAAACCTTCGAATTCCCCCCCCCCATTTATTATGGGGCTTTCTTCTATAGGTGTTGGTTTGCCAAAGTAAAATCCTTGGGCATAATCAACACCCAAATCTTTTATGGTTTCATATATCTCTTTTGAACTTACAAACTCTGCGACGGTTTTGACTTTTAGTTTTTTTGCAAGAGATACTATGGTTTCAACCATAAGCTTTGAGAAATCGTCTCTGTCTATATTTGAGATTAGAGAAGAATCTATCTTTATATAATCTATAGGGAGATTCATGATATGAGCAAAGTTTGAGTATCCGCTTCCAAAATCATCCAAAGCTATTTTTACACCGTATGTTTTTAGTTTCAAGCAAAACTGTGCTACATAGTCATAATCCAAAAAGTTTTCTGTTTCAAGAAGTTCAATTGTAAGCATATCCGACTTATCAAAATTTTCTAAACTATCAAATATTTTTTTGTTGATATTTTCATCTTTTATATCTATCATGGAAAGATTTATAGATATCTCGACATTATACTTTTCTATAGTCTCCAAAACTTTGTTTAGTATGGTTGAAGTTATTTGGTTATATACTTTATTTGCTTTTGCTATATTTATAAATTTAAAAGGCGGTATTATCTCATCATCAAATACAATTCTTGCAAGTGACTCATATTTTATCGGCAGATTTTTATCCCGTATAGGTATGATTGGTTGGAAAAAAGGGATTAGCAAATCTTTGTCAAAAGCTGTTAAAAGTTTTTTGTATATTTCTATATCTTCTTTGTAGCTTTGTTCCAAATCCTCATATGTAAGGTATTCTTTTATATGTATTTTTTGTGCTTTTGCTTCTTTTAGTGCCATATCGGCATAAGAAAGTATTTTGTTGTAACCTTTGTAAGATATGCCTGCCGTCATATTTAAAAAGAAGTTTTTTCCTTTGTATGAAAACTCTTTTTCTTTGTATGATTGAAGTATATATTTTATAAAATTAAAAAAATCTTTTCTTGAAATATTTTCAAAACTGTAAGATGCTATGACAAATTCGTCTCCGCTTAAGTGAAAAAGTTTATATCTGTCATCTATCAAGGAGTTTAAAAATTCTGCTGTAAGCCTTAGTGCCTCATTACCTGCATCTTCTCCGTAAACATCGTTAAATTTCTTAAAGCTGTCTATGTTTAACAATGCAAGATTATTATATTTTTGTTTGTTTATATCCTCAAGAAGCTTGTTTCTATTTGGAAGTTTACTGATTTGGTTGGTGTATATTTTTTCATAAAGTTCATCTGTTTTTTTTCTTACTTCTTTTTCTAGTTCTTGATTGTATTTTTCTACTTGTTCTTTTAGTTGTTTCATAGTATCTTCTGATGCTATTCGTTTTTCAAGCTCTTTATTGAGTTTTAATTGATAATTTATTATTAGCAATAGAGAAAAAACTATAAGTAACATAGCTATAATTAATGATGAAG
>WFQD01000269.1 GCA_015487265.1 Sulfurimonas sp.
AGAGAACTCAGTGCTCCATCAACACCGCCAATTCCTTTACCTGCTTTAATATCTTGAGCAAATTGCTCAACATCTACTTCTATCTTCATGTGTCTTTCCTTGGGTATTTGTTATTTTACCCGATTGACACAGAATTTTGAACGGTCCCATTTAACACGAAGATTTGTATAGATTTCCCCTCTATACAAATCTCATTTTATTCTACTAACTCTTTACTCGGTTCGCCAAAATAGTACCCTTGTGAATAATCAATACCTAACTCTTCTACTTTTTCCTGTACTTTTTCATTATGAATATACTCAGCGATAATTTTTATATTGCGTGCCCGACACACCATAATAATTGCATCCACAATCACTTGACTTGTTTCATCTGTTAAAATATTTTTAATAAATGCACCATCTATTTTAATATAATCAGGGGCAATTTCTAAAAGCCGTGTAAAGTTTGAATTTTCAGCACCAAAATCATCGATGGCAACTTGAAAACCATTCATTCGTAAAGAGTTGAGTTGTTCTAAAGTTTTAGAACCACCCAGACTCGAAATATCTTCTAACATTTCTAAGACAACTCTTGTTGGATTAATGTTATATTTATTTACATATTTCAGTAAGAATGCTTCTAAATACTCAAGATTTAAATCTTCACTTGTAATATTTATGGAAAATTCATACTCTGTACCCGAAAACTTTTTAAAACTTTGCATAATAATGGCTTTTGTAATATAAGAGGTCCCCCCAATCAATTTTGCAGACTCCATAAATAAAGCAGGCGATACATCTTCATCATCATCACGAATACGTGCCAAACACTCATACTTCTCTATTTTTTTTGTATGGTTATTCCTAATTGGTTGATAAAAAGCAACAATATTTTCACTATCAACGGCTTCTTTTACCTTTTGCATCCAGTATAAATTTTGTTGTTCTTTATAAATAAAATATGAAGATGCATCAAAAACATGATAATTGTTGCATGTCAAATCCCTTGCCTCTTTCATCGCCCACTCTGACTGTGTGATATTAATAAGACCATTCGCTTGCGAAACCCCAATTGTAAAAGAAATCATAATATCTATTTCATCTACAGAAATTTCTGTTTGTGTAAAAAAAGAAAGAATTGACTCGCATGTTGCTCGCACTTCTGACTCACTTAATGCACTCTCATCAAGAAGAACAAATCTATCAGAACAAAATCGATACATTTGTGAAGATGCAGGTTTAAACATATTGAGAAATTTTGCAACTTCAGATAATATCTTATCTCCAATATCATAGCCATAGGCATTATTAATATTGGAAAAGTTATCTATATTGAGCAAAAAATAATTGACTTTTCCAAGTGATTTCAGTTTTTGTATGAGAGCCCTATTATCTGGTAAATTTGTTAAAACATCATGATGTATTGTATGCATATTTTTCCTAGTTAATTTATTGTTATGAATCGTTCAGGTTGTACTTTTTTATACTTTTTCATACTTAATCCTATATTTGCATTTATATAACTAGGATCTGCAATAATGTATTTTCGTGAACCTTTTTTGACACTATCTCCATCCATTGGGATATACAAAGCCGTTGTCATATGATCTTTGTATTGTACCCCAATGATTTTTATGTGAAAGAGTTTTTTTACTAAATATGAAAATAAAATAGCTCTATCTTCACAATCGGATTTGTCGTAGTATAGCGTTTCTTGGGAAAACATCACCTTTTCTCGTCCAAATTGTTTTTCATCAACTTGGTAATGGAATGCTTTTTGCACAAAATGTAATACAAAATTTAAAGCTGTACTCATTTTTTTTCCATCAAGATACTCTTTTAAATCTTTTGCAATATCATTGTAAGTTTCATCTTCTAAGGGTGCATGAAAGTATGTTGCATAATCTGCTTGCGGGTAGGTCTGCATAAAGGCAATAATATTTTTATTGAAATGAAAAGAACATGTATACTCCTTTGCATTTTCCACAAAAGATAAGGTTTTTTTCTCTCTACTCTTTGGTAAAATTGGAAGCACTGGTAAAGCCAAGTCAAATGCCTTCTTTGCATTTGGATAGTTTTTTTTGTAGGTATAGACCCTTTTTTTCGTTTTTTTAGCATAGTCGCCTAGGGCATAATACTTTTTTGATGCAAATATATAGTACGGTGTATTATAAATACTTTTTTGACTATAAAAAAGTAAGACAATATGCTTACTTGCAAGACCTACTTTTACATCATACCCAAGCTTATTAAACAAAAACCATGTCAAAAGTCTTGCTTCATCTAAACCTCGATAGTAGCTTTGAGAAAGTTTTTGAATGAGCAAATACATTCCCCAATCATTGAGCCTTAATCGCTTTTTTGTTGCTCTTAATTCATCTAAAAGCTCTTCATAGGGGCTTGAAGCAAGCAGTGTAAAAAAGACACTGACTCCTTTTTGATTAAGCGGGTAGAATTTTGCACTTTTGATACTCTCTATATTTGAAAATCCGAGTGATGCTCCAAAATAGGCAACTTGCATCGCATTTTCTTTTATCTCTGGGGAAGAAAATTTTTGAATTTGCTTCTTTTTCACCACTATGTGTGCTTCGGGTCCTACAGATTTTATTTTTTTTGCTACAGTAGGTGCCAAATTTTCTGGTTTAGATTTTTTATAAAACGATTGAGGGATTTGAGAAGTATAAGAGTACCACTCTTTTTTTAAATAGTTATGAAATGCAGCATCACTCTGATCTTGATACTGCACATACAGTTTAGCCTGTGTTGTTTGAAATTTTTCAAAACTTTCTGCCTGAAGAGAAACGTTTAAAAGGAGAAAAATGAAACTAAAATGGCCAAACAGCTTGAATAATTTTTGTTCCCCAACCCTGTTGTGTCGCACGATCTGTGTCTCCCTCTGTTTTATAAAAAATCTTCGCATCACTAATGCTTGAAGAACTGATTTTATTAAATTGATCTATATCATAAGGGCGAATGACACCACTGATTTGAATCAATTGTTTTTGATTATCTACTAAAATTTCTCTTTTACCAGTAATAAAATAGTTCCCATTCGCAAGTACTTTTACAATTCTAGCAGAAATAGTTGTTGTAAAACTTGCATCTTTTGTTGCACTTCCCTTACCTGAATAGGTATTTGTACTGTTTGTTGTAAATCCTGCATTTGTAAAACCATTGGCCTTGTTGAGTGCATTTTGTACCGAACCATTCGTTCCTGTTCCTGTCGTTGCTCCACCTGAGGTAAAAAGCCCACCACCTAAGGCACTCACATCAGACTCTGCTAATGATTTTACACCAACACTTGAACTTTTTGCCGTTTCTGAAATGGTTACTGTGACAATATCATTCACATGCATCGCTTTTCTATCTGAAAAAAGAGGGTTATCCCCTTGCCCAAATATACTTCCTGTTGAAGCAAAATCTTGTTTAGACTCCCGTGCAGGCATCTGTTCTACATATTTTGGTGGTTGAAAATCTATTTCAGGGTCTGTTAAATTCGCACTGCATCCAGAAAAGAACATAAATGAGAAGAGAACTGTTGTGAAGAGAATAATTTTTTTCATTGAAAATCTTTGTAT
>WFQD01000270.1 GCA_015487265.1 Sulfurimonas sp.
GATAAAAATAGAGTAATTGCCCAAGATTTAGAACATAGTGAGGATGAAAAGCGATACTTTTGTTTTGGCAGGGTTGATAATGGAATTTTAACCGTAAGATTTGTATATAGAAATAATAAAATCAGAATCTTCGGTGCAGGATATTGGAGAAAGGGGAAAAAGATTTATGAAGAAAACAATTAAATATACGGACGAGCCAATCGGTGATGTAAAAATTATTCAAGATTTTTTACTACCACCAAAAGATTTGATTCTTAAAGAAGAAAATGTGAAGGTTACTATTTCTTTAACAAAAGAAAGTGTTGAATTCTTTAAGAGGGAGGCAAAAAAACATCATACCCAATATCAAAAAATGATAAGAAATTTATTGGATATTTATGCACACAAGCATAGTGGTAAAGCGAGCAGTCTATAACAAATCCTTGCACCAAACAGGTAAACCTGTCGGTGAAGTCGGTCGTTATATCCATTTAAACAGATCGTAATAAAATACTTAGGATAAAAATATCTTTAAAATTGTCGATTTCATAGTACTATGATTAAAGGATGTTTATGGAGATTAACAATCATAGCAATGGCTCTACTATATCAAGCAATTTCACCGAACCAAAAAATAAACTCTACCTTTCAAAGTCTTTACTCGAAAAAGCAAAAAATATAAATAAAACTACGGCAACCAAGACAGCAGTTATTTACAACAACAAAGTAATTGCAATTAATAATGCAATTTTAAGAGAATTAAAAAATGATTATAAAGGAGATTTTCAACAGTATGACGGAGTGCTTATAGCAAATAACAAAGCGCAAAGTTATTTAGAAAAAATTTCTGATTATGTTTTAAATGATCTTAATGTAAAAAATGCCGATAAAAATAGAGATGGTATGATCTCCATGGCAGAATCACTTGATACAAAAAATATTATTGATGAACAATCGGGCTCTATTTTAAAGCCAAGAGATGTTTTAGACCCAAAATTAATAAAACAGATAGAAAAAGACAATTCAAATTTTATGTCAATAAATGATATAATCAATTTACATATAGAGCTAGATAAAAACAAAGATGGGAAAGTGAGTATTAAAGAAGCAAAAGCTAATATTCCAAAAAACAGCAATCAGATTCAAAGTGCCTCAAGTGAACTTGATAAACTGTATAAAAGATTAGAGAAACTACAAAAAGAGATAGGGGAGATAACAGTAAAATTAATGCACACAAATGATGAGAAGAGAAAAAAAGAACTTCAGATACAATTAGGTATCAAAAATAGTGAACTTATGGCTGTTCTTGATCAAATAAAAAAGAAAGTGGGATAGTTTAAAATCTTTTTACCACAGAGATATAACAAATCATTGGAGAGACATATTTGACCCTACGGCTCAAATATGTCTCAACTCAGTCGTTATGTGACAGACATATAAATATGTTATAATCCAAAGAAATTATAGGAAAATCTGATGCCAACAATATCAATGTTCTATGGAATAATAATCAGAATGTACTGCGCTCCAAGTGAGCATAACCCGCCACATATTCATGTCTACTATCAAGACGACAAAGCCATAATTGATATAAATAAAGTTGAATTAACAGAGGGAAGATTACCAAAAAACAAGCTTAGATTAGTTTTGGCTTGGGTGGAACTTAGAAAAGAGGAACTGTTGGCAGATTGGGAATTAGCACAAAATGGTGAGCTACCATTTAAAATTGACCCTTTAAAATAGGAGGTTTGAGATGTATTTAGCTGTAAAAGACGTAAAGCCTTTAGAAAACTATTATTTGTTATTGAAATTTGAAAATGATGAAGAGAGAGTTTTTGATGTCAAACCCTATTTAGAAATTGGTAAATTTAAAGAGCTTAAAGATGAAAATTTATTTAAAAGTGTGAAAGTGTGTTTTGATAGTATAGAATGGGCTAATCAACTTGACCTAGATCCTGAAATTTTATATGAGAAATCACACAACAAAACATAGGAAGACAATAAATTACCTCGCGGTAATTTATGCTTCTATTCAATCGTTGCTCGTTCCCGCTGCGCGTGAACGAGCAACGCCGCGCTGAGCACACTTCCGTGTGCCACCTGCCTTTTGCTGTTCTCCGCTCCGCTACGAACAACAAAACGCAGGAGTCACACCCTTAAGTTTATTTCCAGAAAACCCCTAACGGGCTTTCCTGAAACTAAACTGAAGGGGTGCTCAGCGCGGCGTTAACATACACAAGGAACAAAGATGAAATTAACAGCTTTACCCGTCAATGTTGGAGATTCCTTTTTATTAAGAGATGATGATAAAATAATTCTTGTTGACGGCGGTATGAATAAAAACCATATTGTACAACTATTAAAAAAAGAACACATACCTAATGATCATATTGATTTACTAGTTTGTACTCATTATGATGCCGACCATATAAATGGAATTATTGGAATCATAAAATCTCAAAAATTCACATTTAAAGAAATTTGGTTACCAGAGATTTTAGGTTCAATTGGTTAC
>WFQD01000271.1 GCA_015487265.1 Sulfurimonas sp.
CTATTTATCTTTAGAAAAGCTTTATAATTCTATTCCGATTGAAATTCTTAGCGATTGTGGTTACAAAAAAATATAAATGGTTTTAAAAAAATCACTAACAATATGCACCATTTATCAAAAGAAGCAATATACAATCTTGCTGTATTGACTGAATACAAAAACTTGCCACAAGTAGAAGCATTAGAGTTTCTAAAAGTGGCTTAAAAAAACACGCTAAAACTTAGGAGATAAATTATGGCATTTTTAGGAAAGACACAAAAAGAAGAGATTATAGCAGAGTTGAAGATTGCACGAAGACAGGATATTATTAAGAGCATTGAAGACAAAGGTTCAGGTTCTCCTTTTCTTGATTTTACTGATGTAGATTCTCAGCAGATTGGAATTAAAATCAATGATGAAACTTTTATTTATTCACAAGCAAATAAGTTTATGTATAGTTGGGAAGAAGACAACAATAAAGACGTTGAAGATTACTCTACAGATACTATTTGCTTAAGTGATTTTGATGAAAATGAAATTAGCAATAAAATTTCTGGACACTATGATAGCATCGAAGAAATTAAAAAAGAATACAAAGATGATTATAAGCGAATTGTTGCGGAATGTATCTTTGAGTATGAAAATTAAAACGAAGTCCACCGAAATTGATTACAACCCAATGGAATCAGAAAAAAATAAAGAAATGGGTTTTTCATGGTAATTAATACCAGATGGATAAACAGAAGCACAAAAACACGCTCAGAAACTTGGAGAGAGGGCAAATGCAAATCAAAATCACGAAAGAGCAGTTAGAAGCAATCAAAGACTTGACTGATGATATTAGCAGTATGATTGGATGCGGAGAAGCAGACGAAAGATGGGAAAAACAAGTTAAACTGATTGATAAAATGCTTTCAGACAATAAGTTGAAGCCGAGAGCTTTTAAATAGTCAGAAACTTAGGAGAGACATTATGGCAAAGTTTAATGAATTATATCAAGGTTCTATGGTAGCAGTCGGCAAAAAAGATAGCATTTATTTCTTTAAAAGGGGTGATGAATGGATAGAAACAAAACACGGATTATCAATTATTGAAGCCGATAGAAAGAACGGGCGAAAAGTTTTAGCGAAAAAGCATGAACTTTCCTATAATTTTTAGCAAGGCGGTAAAAAAAATGATATACAATACACAAGAAGCACACGATTCTTTTAGAGCTTTATTTAAAGACAGAGAATCATTTTTGTTTCATCCCGAAGATTCTATTCTTAACCATTTTGCAAAATTGGAATACGATGGTTATGTCAAAGAATGTGTCATTGGCTGGTTGGAAAATAAAGATACTCCAAAGTTTTTCACAAAAAAAGAGTGTTACCAAGCAATTGGTTTACAAAAAGCAAATCGGGCATTTAATAAGTTTTGGAATTTTTTAACAGCTCCTAGAATATACGACCACTACATGGCGTATGACAAAGAAACTAAAACATGGTGTTTTTTTTCATAAACAAAAAAACACACAGAAACTTTAAAACATAAAAGTAGTTAATGGAGGTAAAGTCTTATGCAAAACTCAAAAAAAGTTTTTTATCACGGGACAAATAAAGATTTTTTGGATTTCGATATGAGATATGCCACTAGAGGAACAAAAGCAAGTCTTGGATTGTTAGGTTTCTTTTTTACTCCTAATGCAGAATTGGCGAGTGATTTTTGTAGAAATGATTGGACATCAAAAAGAAGTAGGTATAAAAAAGGTGCTAACATTAAGCCCGTGCATCTAAATATAACAAATCCTTACATAATAGAACCGCTAGAAATTATCCAAATTTCAAACGGATTATATGGTGGGATTGAAATTTTTAAAGAAGGTCTGATAAGAGATGGATATGATGGAGTTATTATAAATGATGATAAAAATAGCAAAGATTTTATAAAGAAACTTAATGAGTTTAATTTTGAACAGTATGTTGCTTTTTATCTAGAGCAAATTCAGTCGGTATTCACCTGAATACATCATATAAACAATAATTGAAATATACCGAAACTTAGTTTAGGAGAAAAAGAATGTCAATCGCAAATGGAAAAATTTTAGAAATACTTCAAGAGCTAAACAAGCAAGCGGATATGGACGGACTACCAAAAATACTGCTCGACAAGATAGGATATAGCTCTATCAACAACTCCGGTGTTGATGTTTTTGTTCAGTTTAAGGGCTCAGATCTTAAATTTGTATTTGAATTAGGTGTTCCCTATGGGGCGAGTGAATTTAAACATCTTTCTTGTGAAGAGGTGTTTGAATTGGTTCACAAATCGAAATAGTAAGAAACTTAGGGAGAAAAAAGATGACAAAGCAAGATTTGTTAAATCATCTAAACAATCCAGAAGTAGATAGATTGTTTATTTCGGTTGATGTTATGGGAGATGATGAAAACAAAAGAGTTTTTATTTCTTTGGAAGATTTAGAAATCAATTGCGAGAATTGTAGCGGTGAGTTGCAATTAGTAGCATCTTGCCCAATTGTAGATGCTTAAATAACGAGAGGAGAATAAGATTATGGAAGTGTAAAAGTAGATATTGATAAAAACAATGAGCATGTAGCAGCTGTTGTTGATAGCAAGCCTTTTTATCTATAATATCATATATACAAAAAAGCTTGATACTCCACCTCATTATAGGGTGGAGTATCGATGTGATCTAAATAAAACTGGAGAATAAAGAAAGATGGAGTCATTTATTATAACTATTAAAGATATCGAGGACATCAAAAAGCCAAAGATCCTTGAGTATGGGATTGTGGTTGTTGCCGACGGAAAATCTGACGCAATCGACAAAGCTCATGACATTGCCATGAGAAAATTTCCAAATATAAAACGACTTGTAGAAGTCAAACGCGCGTAGAAAAAAAGGAGTTAGGATGCGTATGCCAGATCAAAACTTTCTATATATAGAAAAAGGTGCGAGCGTGTACCACGTATCATACGGATGGGGAGAAGTGACTGCAGGTGATTCAGGGACTTCATTTCAGGTTAAGTTTCCACATAGAAACGAAATATATAGCTTTCACAAAGATGGAAGCGAATTGTTTGGTGGGCAACAAGTTGTGTTTAACAATGAAGTTACAATTTTTGAAAATCCAAAGACAGACAAGGAGCTTAACTCTTTTGCGACTTTTGTGAGTGAAGATAGGGATGTTGCTTTGCGGTTTAATGGTGTCAACAATGCAGAAATTCTTACAGCTATGACAAAAATGTTTGGGGTTGTTTGTAGCAGCGAACTATCCAAAGGTAACACAAAAAAAATACTCTCAGATCTTGTTAATCAATTAAAAGATGAGATGTTATCAGAACTTGATAACGCAGATCGAGAAAAGCGCAGCGCTATAAAAACCATGCAGTAGAGATGCTTGCGTACTTTTAAAAACGAGGAATTGACACATGAAAAAAATACTTATACTCCTATCTTTCAATATACTTCTGTTTGCTACAGATGTAAGTGATTTTATAAACAAGCATCAGTGCAATCAAGTTATCAACAAGGAGATATATACTGTATGCTACTCATACAAATATAAAGGTGCATTGGGTGGATGGACAATACTCGATGGCACTAAAGTAAATGCAGTAAACATTAAAAAAAGACCTCGTTTTTATGAAAATAAAACAATTCCTAAAAAATATCGCACCAAATACAGTGATTATACGGGAATGGGTAGAACTTGGAATCGTGGGCATTTTATCATAGCCGATGCTGATGCCGATTACTCTCAAAGAACATTAAATCTTGTATATGATATGAGCCAAATTCAGCCTCAAGCATTCTATGACAAAACTATTTATATAAACAACATAACCATTCCAGTAGGATTTTATAGAGTTTACTACAATGATAAAGCTCATTTCAAAAAGTGTTTTTACTACAAGAATGATCCATTCGTGGATTGGAGAAATGACAAGCTCAAGAATCATTTGATTGATTGTGATAGTTTTGAAAAACAACAAGCTATTTGGTAAAATTGCGATGTCATCACCGTAAAAGTGAGGCAATTCAGAAGTAGGAGGTCGCTTTTGAAGCGATTTAACCTAAAGCTTACTCTTAGAATGTGGAAGTTCAGAGTAAGCATAAAGGTCGAGAGGGATTAAACCCTCTCCCTGCTTCTGAAATTATAACATAAAAGAGAAAATGTAGATGCTATTCTCTTTCAATGCTTCTATAGATTTTCTTTATGCCAACAACTCTTCTTTGCTCTTTGGCTCTTTTGTCGTATGCTGACTCAAAGGTATTTTTCTTTTTCGCAGCTTTTTTCTTCTTTTTCTTCTGCTTTGGTTTTACTTTTTTTGTTGGCTTTCTTAGGTAGTTTTTTGCTTCTTCTTCACTGCTAAAACTTTTATAGATGGCGCCTTTATATCCTTTGACCTGTTTTTCACGCTCCTCCCAAGAGTGAAATAGACCGGTTTTTCTACCAACTTTTACGGCGTATATTTTACTCATAGTTTATTTTCTCCTTTTTTATATCAGCAAAACATTTCCATTTGCAAGATCCAATAAAGTGTGTAAAGTTTCATAGTTAATTGTATTATTTCATACTAAACTGGATGCAACTAAAAATCAAGTAAATATAATAT
>WFQD01000272.1 GCA_015487265.1 Sulfurimonas sp.
CTGTTAAACTGTTTTTCAAATACTATATTGATTTTTGGGTTTTCTACATTTTTCGTATCAAAGGTATAGCTTAAGGGTTTGAGCATGTTAATAAGCGGTTTTAAAGTAAGTAAAACATCACTAGGATGATTTTGTGAAAATGCTTCCACTGTTTGGAGATATTGGTTCGCTCTTTGGAGTTTTTGTGTAGAAAAAGTATCTGTATGTTTTACGATTCTTACGAGTCTGCTTTTGATGTTATCATAGCGTTCTAAAGCATCTGCATAGTGAATATATTTATCTACAGTAAAATAAGAAACAACAAAAAATGAGAAAAGTGAAAGAATCATTACAAAAAGTGTTGCTATGTTGTACTCTTTGAGATTATGTATTTTGTTTGGCATAAACATATCTTTTTTCTTGACAAAAATAGAACCTAAGGAAATGATATGTGACTGTGGTTCTTCATCAACTAAACCAGAGATAAAAGTATTGGGGTAAAGTACCGCTATGGAAAGGTTAGTTGCAAAAAATAAATGTTCAGCAGCTTGATCATCTAACGCTAAGGAACCACTGATTAAGATGGTTGAAAACTCTACATCACGAAATTGTTGTTTCACATAGGCAATACTCTGATTAATTTCTTCAAAAATATTATGATATTGTGAACTGTCTATACCTGCAATAGATTGGCTTGTCCTTTCAAAAAGTAAGTCGCCTTTGTCATCTATAACTAAAATAGTGACTACATTTGCATAAGTATGCACACTAAAGTAGCCGTAGCCTTTGACATTTTGATAACACTTTTGTGAGAGATTTAAGAGTGCAAATTTATCAATAGTGGTACTTGTAATCTCTTTTAAATCGGGAATATAGTCTAATTTTTCAATGTACTCTTTTTCATTGATTGCATCTACTCTGTAAGTAAGAGTTTTCTCTTCTTTATTTTTTGCAATTTGATTAAAATTGAGTAGTATATTTTTTGTAGAGAGTGTTTCTTTGTATTTTTGTAGAATATAACCGGTGAGAAGCTTTCTATTGTTTATTGCAGCGGGAACTGTGATTATATCGTCAAAGATTTCTTCAATATGAATAACGACATGAAATGCTTTTTTGCCTTGGAGATACTCAGTAAGTTCATCTATCTCCATAGTTTCTTCACTTACAACATCAAAAACAGTTTTTTTCTTTTTGACATATAAGATACTTGCAAAGTCATTGTGAATGCTTAATGTATAAAATGTTTTCATATATCCCCATATAAACAGTTATCTTCTATAAGTAAAAGCAATAAACATTCCTTTTAGTGAAAATTTTATGCTACTCAAACTTGAAACTTCACAAAAAAACTACTCCCTTGTCCTAACTCTGAGGTGAGTTCTATTGTTAAACCATACTCTTGTGCAATTTTTTTGACGATGCTTAAACCAATGCCAAAGCCACCTGCATACTCTGTTTCACGATTAAAGCGTTCATAAATACTCTCAAGTTTATCCTCTGCTATGCCTATGCCAAAATCTTGGACTTTTAATGTTGCGTTTGCAAAGCTAATGATGATTTTAGAGTTTGGGTGGGAGTATTTGATGGCATTGCTGATGAGGTTTCCAAAGAGCATCGTGAGTTTTTGTTCATTGATGGCATAGGAAAATGCTTCACAAGAGGATTCTATTTTGATTCCCTTAGAGTGTGCAAGTTCTTCATAGTAAGCAACAGATTTTTGGAGTGTTGTACAAATATTTACAGCTGTTGGTGCCTCTTGTTTGGAGTCAAAAGAGAGGTAAGAGAGGGCATTGTAAATATCAAAAAGTTGCTTGGTACTTATGGAAATGTTTTTCAAAAATTTATTATTTTGGCACTCTGCTTGTTTCATAGCAAACGCAACAGACATTGAGAGTGCAGTGATAGGGGTATTGAGTTCATGTGCTGTGTCATGGACAAAATCTTCTACTTGCTTGACTCTTTGTCTGAGGGGTTTTATAAATATTTTTGAAAGTACCCAAGCTAAAATGATAACTATGAAAATAGAGATAATGATGGTACTTATGAGAATTTCTCGTAAATTTTGCAGTTTTGAGAGGAGCATGTCAGAGTGGACAACAACAAATTTGATGTTTAAATGTCCTTGTGGGGCATCGGAAATCAAAATATTGTGCCCATGATTGTTGATATACTCACTTTTTGTGGGGCTGTAGTTATCCATGAGTTTTCCATAGACTATTTTGTTGTTATTTGAGATAAGAGCGAGTGTAATATCTTTATCGTAATGTGGTATTTGGAGTTTTTTTCGCTTCATATGGGCATTGATAATTTTTTGAGAAATTTCATCGGCAACATGTTGCAGGCGGTAGTACTCATTTTGTTCAAGAGAACTGTAGCGTGCTTCATAGTACCAATAGGCAGAGAAAAATATAAAGAGTGTTGAGGAGATGATATAGAGTGATAAAAAAGAGTAAAAGGAGTTTTTTTCTAACTTATTCAAACTTGTATCCTTCTCCACGAATGTTTTGAATATGCTCTTTTCCTATGAGTTGGCGAAGCTTTTTGATGTAGGTACGAATAGCATCTTGTGAGGGCATTTCATCATACTCCCAAAGATTTTGTAAAAGTTCATGACTTGAAACAACACGGTGTTTATTTTTTATAAGATACTCAAGAAGTGCACTCTCTTTTGCTGAAATAGAAGTAGGTGTACCTTCTATGAAAAGTTGGTGAGTTGTGGGTGAAAAACGAATATCGTTTATCATAATATCTGCATCAATACTATAGAGTGCTTTGATATTTTCGATGCGTAGTTGCAGTTCTTCAATCTCAAAGGGTTTACGTAAAAAATCGTTTGCCCCAAGGGAGAAAGCTTCTTTGAGATATGCTAACTCTTGGTAGGCGGTGATAAATATGGCAGGGGTTATATCGTTAAACTCTCGTAAACTTTTCAGTAACTCTAAGCCCGAGATACCAGGTACATTAATATCAAAAATATACAAATCAAAATGTTCTTTTTCTGCAAAGTTAAGGGCATCATTTGAGTTATAGCAGTGTTGCACCTCATAAAAATCACGTAAAAAGTCACTCACTAAGTTTGCAATGATAGAGTCATCTTCTAAAAACAGTATTTTCATATTTTTCTTTTTACTCTATTTTATGTGAATTTCTTTGCAATGTCAAGTTTTTCTATGATAGAATAGCAGAAATTTCACAAGGCAAAGCATGCACTTACAAGACTACCCCTTTTATGAATTTCTTGAAGAAGAAGCAAAAGATTATCTTCACTGATGTTACGATAAAAAGAATTTCAAACTTCCTAAAAGTGTTACAATACTAAGCAACCTGCAATTCCTGAACTTTTTGATAAGCACTCTTAAGAGCTTCAATATATATTTTTTCCTTGATAGCGAAATGGTTCATTTTGTAGTTAAACCGAAGTTTTTCTAGCTTTATAAATCCATATACAGCTAAATTAATATGGTTGCGTTGAGATAATTCAACTTTAGTTGGAGAGTGTTCTATGTGCTACTTTTTTGGAGTTGCTGCGTTGTAGGCACTCGCTCTTTTTGTCCAAATTTGTATAAATCTTTTGTAATACTCCCAATAGCAATATTAAAATAACCATCGGTTTGTTCATAATAGTATTTACTCAAAGAGAGTGCCTCATACGCATAGGTGTCAAGATTTGCATTTTTGTTTTTGTTAAGTCTGTAGATGGGAGTATTTTTTTTGAAAGAAGAAAGGGAGTTCTCTACATCTTTGAGCACTTGAAATGCTGGTTTGAAATATTGTTTCTCTTTTGTTGGCAAAGTGATACTCACAAAAGTCCCCATCAGTACTTTTGTTCTTTTAAGCATAGAGGTATTTGTACTGTGTTCCCATAAGTGGGGCACAAAGCTAAAAATGAAAAAGAGAGCACCAATGCTTTTCATTTTTGAGAGATTTCTCTTTTGGCATAAATTTCAAAAAGTATGGGTATGATAACAAGACTGAGAATTGCCGAGGAGATAATGCCTCCAAGCATTGGTGCAGCGATGCGTTGCATTACTTCTGAGCCAACCCCGTGGGTGTACATGATGGGGGTTAATCCTGCGAGAATAGCAAAAACAGTCATGAGTTTTGGTCGTACTCTTTGAACAGCCCCTTCATAAATAGCAGCATTTAACTCTTTGAGCCCAAATTTGTCACCAAATTTCTCTTTGGCTTCATCGACACTCTCTTGCAGATAAACTATCATGACTATAGCTGTTTCAGCTGCTACTCCAAGCAGGGCTAAAAACCCAACAATTACAGCAATACTCATAGCAAAGTTGAGCATATCGATGTAGATGAGCCCTCCAAGGAGTGCAAAAGGGAGGGTGAAAAAGACAATGAGAGTAGGCACCATTTTTTTCAAAGCAAAGTATATAAGCACTAAGATACTGAGCAGTACAGCAGGAATAATCCATTGTATTTTTGCCATGGCAGACTCAAGGTACTCGGATTGTCCTGCCCACTCTACATAGTAACCACTCTCAAATTGAATGGCATCGATGAGCTTTTTTGCACCTTGTTTATAAGCAGTCGCACTCACCCCATCTTTTGGTGTGATGTAGATGAATGTTACAGGAGCTGCCATCTCTGATTTAATCACCGAAGCACTCTCTCTGTAAGCGACTTTTGCAAAAGTACTCAAAGGAACATAGCCTAATTTTGTTTGAATTAAAATATTTTTTATCTCTTCAAGAGAGCGGCGCTGTGACTCTTCAAGTCGGAGTGTGATTGGGTAGCGTTCTAAGCCTTTATAGAGTGTTGAAACTTTCATACCACCTACAGCTAAAGCGGTGTACTCCAAGAGCGTGTTTTTTGTGAGATTATATCTTTGGAGTTTTGTCTCATTGATGTCAATGTCTAAGTAGTACCCAGCACTTGCCTGATCTGCAAAAACAGAGAGGGTGTCTTTGTAGTTACGGAGTGTATCTTCTATGATTTTTCCATATTTTTGTAAGCCCTCGGCATCTTTTCCATAGAGCTTAATGCCTAAAGGTGTTCGAATACCACTAAGAAGCATATCGATTCTACCACGAATAGGGTAGGTCCAAGAGTTTGTAAGCCCTGGAACTTGCAGGGCATCTTCCATTTCTTGACGCAATTTTTCATAAGTCATACCTGCTCGCCACTCACTTTTTGGTTTGAGGCTGATGATGGTTTCTATCATGCCAAGTGGTGCAGGGTCGGTTGCTGTGCTTGCACGTCCGGCTTTACCAAAAACAGAAGCAACCTCCGGAAAAGATTTGATGATTTTGTCTGTTTTTTGTGTGAGTGCCTTACTTTGATCAACACTAATTCCATAGGGTGTGACAGGCATATACATAAAGGTCTGTTCATTGAGCATTGGCATAAACTCCCATTTAAGAGAGTTAAAAAGAGGAAACATAAATCCAAGTGAAGCAATGACAGCTACAATAACAAGGTATTTGAGCTTGAGTCCATAGACAATGATAGGATGATAAAGCCAGATAAAAAATCTGTTGAGTGGGTTTTTTTGTTCAGGCAGGATTTTGCCTTTGATAAAAAAGACCATGAGTACAGGCACTAAAGTAATGCTCAGCATTGCACCTGCAACCATAGCAAAAGTTTTTGTATATGCGAGTGGTGTAAAGAGTAAGCCTTCTTGACCGGAGAGTGCAAATATAGGTAAAAAAGAGACTACAATGAGGGCAAGTGCAAAAAAGATAGGACGACCAACAGTTTGTGATGATTTGAGAATGACATCGACTCGTTCACTTTTTGTTGGGACTCGTCCCTCTTTTGCTTCAAATTTATTCAGCATCTTATGAGTGTTTTCTATCATAACTATAGAAGCATCGACCATCGCCCCAATAGCGATGGCAATCCCTCCAAGACTCATAATATTGGAACCGATACCAAAAATATACATGAGTAAAAATGTGCTGCCAACAGTAAGGGGAAGCACAAGAATAACAATCAAGGAAGAACGCAAGTGCATCAAAAAGAGCCCAATGATAACTACAACAATAATACTCTCTTCAATCAATGTGCCCTTGAGTGTTTCAACCGCTTTTTCAATGAGACTTGAACGGTCATAGACAGTGGTTACATCCACACCCTCTACTTTTAATGCTTGCATTTTTTTATCGATGCGTTTGATGGCAGAGTAAACATCTTCTCCATAACGCAGCAGTACTATACCCCCGACAACTTCGCCATTACCATTTAAATCAGCTATACCACGACGGGCTTTAGGTACAAGCTCAACTCGAGCAATGTCACCAAGTGTGATGCCAATACCATCTTTTGTCGTGACAACAAGCTTTCTAATGTCATCTAAGTTTTTGACATAGCCTTTGGCTTGTACCATCCACTCATAGCCATTTTTAATGAGAATACGACCACCTGTGTCATTGTTGTTGGCTTTTAAAACTTTGGCAATATCTTTAATACCTAAGTTGTAACGGACAAGATTGTCATTGTTTATAGTCACTTGATATGTTGGAATAAACCCTCCAATACTCGCAACTTCACTCACACCATCAACCCCCATAAGGGCATATTTGTAATAATAATCTTGTAAAGAACGCAGTTGTGCCAAGTTTTTTGTTTTTGAAGAGAGGGCATACTCATAGACCCAGCCAACACCAGAAGCATCAGGTCCGAGTGCAACATTCATAGAATCAGGAAGTTGAGACTGTATAGATGAGAGCTGTTCAAGTACTCGACTTCTTGCCCAGTAAAGGTCTGTGCCCTCTTTGAAAATAATATAAACAAGACCATTTTCATAGGTTGAATACCCACGAACGGTATCAATATTTGCTATGGCTAAAAACTGCGAAACAAGCGGATATGTTCCCTGATCTTCAATAATCTCAGGGGATTGCCCCGGCCAGTTTATCTGCACAATGACTTGTGGAGGTGATAAGTCTGGCAAGGCATCTAAAGGTGTATGCTTGAGGGCAAAGTAAGAACCCATCGTTATAAAGAGTGTCATCATAAGTATTAAAAATTTATTTCTAATACTCAATTCTATCAATTTTTCAATCATAATCAGTACAACCCATTGATTTGTGCATCAGAATCCATCATAAAGAGGGCATTATTGACCACTTCATCTCCTGCGTTTAAGCCAGAGAGAATCTCATAAGTATTGGCATCAATTACTTTTACTTCTACTTCTATTGGCTCATACTCCCCCTCATATTCGCCAACACCAAAGACATAATATTTTGCATTTTTTCGTATGACTGCAGTTGCTGGAAGTGTCAGCTTTTTGATACTTTTTTCAAAAGATTTGACATTGGCATACATACCAGGAAAAATTTTATGTTGCTTGTTTTGTAACTCTAAACGCAGGGTCATCGTTACTATTTTTGGGTTAAGATTTGGGTATAAAAGTGCTTTTTTTGTTGTGTATGTTTGTGTTAAGCCTTTAAAATTGAGTGTATACTTTTGTATGTTTTTTAGATTTGCTAACTGTTCTTGAAAGAGTTTGACTTCTACCCAAACGGTATCGAGATTGACAAGTGTAAAAAGGTTTTGTTTAGCTTGAAACGCAGCACCTTTGTTGATGCTTTTTTTGAAAATATAGCCATTGATGGGCGAGTAGATGATTGTGTTGTTAGAGTATTTTCCTCGCTCAATATTTTGTATTTCTCTTTTGCTTATTCCAAGGAGTTGGAGTTTGGTTTTTGCACTTGTAAGCATTGCTCTGTTAGGATGCTTTTTTGCATAACGCAGGGTATTGCGGTACTCCTCTTTTGCTTTGAGAACTTCGGGTGAATAGACAATGGCTAAGGGTTCGCCTCTTTTGACTTTTTTGTATATTTTATCGCCAAAAAGTTGCTCCACATACCCACCAAAACGGGGAGTAATGTCGTAAACATTGGCATCGTTGACTTTGACATAGCCATAGTTTTTGCTCATTTTTGCAGACTCTTGGAGTTGCACTTTTACTGTTGTAACATTAAAAAGTTGTTCAACTGTTGGCTCTTTGGCGAGTAGAGGTATGCTCAGTAATAGCATAAAGAGTGTTGTTTTTAGAAACATTATATTTCTCCTTGTAAAGCTGCAATATCTGCTTGTGCACGCTTATAATCAGCGACAGCATGAATGCTTTTTTGCTCGAGTTTGAGTTTTTGGACTAAAATATCGATGTATTGAAAAAGATCGCCACCTGTTGTGATAGATGAAGAGGTTAATGCAAACATATGTGCGAGTTGTGGCAGGGACTCATCATGAATGATATGGTAAATATCAAAAGCCGATTGCATTGCAAAAGTCGCACTTTGAAGTTGGGAATTGATTTTGATTTTAAGGTTGCTTTTTGCACTTTTGGTCGCTAGAATCAAACGCCGTGCTGCTTCTTCTTTTGCATCTTCAGTTCCATATATAGGAAGTGTAATCCCAATCCCGATATTGGCATAATTGTTGAAATTTTCTCTATAGGCATAGCCTGCGGTCAGTTTAAAATCAGGATATTTATTGAGTGTTGCGTTTGAGTGTATTGCTTGGTTGAGCGCTACTTCTTTTTGTTTGGCAGTTAAAAGATGATTTTTCTTCAGAGCATTTTTTGCTATACTTGGTGCTTGTCGTGGAATCATTGTTTGTGGAAACTCAAGGTGATTTACTTTTTGATTTGCTAAGTAAGAGATTTTTGCATAGCTAGTCGCTATTTTTGCTTTGAGGGCATTTTTTTGAATTTTTAAATCACTCAGTGTTAGTTGTGCAGACATAATTCCCATATGTTGTTTCTCTGAAGTGCTTGTGTAAGATTCAAAAAGTTCAATATTTTGTTGTGTGACATCCTCATACTCTTCTATAATCATATATGTTTTTTCATACTCCCACACAGTATAAGCCTCTTTTTTAATGGCTTTTGCCAAAATGACCTTTGCCTCTTCTAAATTTTCAGAAAAGAGATTGACTTTTGCTTTGTAGATGTTTTTTTGTGCATCTCTTTTGCCAAAATAAGGCAGTTTTTGTGCAAATGTGATGGTCTTTTTACTCATTTTCTCTGTTTGTGCAAGGGTGTTTTGTGCATATGTGAGGCTTGGGTTTGCAAAATTATCTGCAACTGATTCGAGCTTTTGCAGTGAACTTATGCGGTAGTTGATAGACTCCAAAGAGGGGCTTTTTCTTAAAGCACTTTGCACGAGTGTATCGAGTGTTATCGCATGTAAGGGTAGATAGTATATGAGAAGAAAAAAGAGGAGAGTTTTCATAAAAAACCTCTAAAAATTTATAGAGGTTTTAATACGAGATTTTTTTCCACTTTTTGGTGTAATAAAAATATGTATTTGCCAAGTACCGCTCATAGCGATATTTAAACGTACTTCATATTTGCCATTGCCTAATTTTTTGGCTACAGACTTTGAAGACATTGCAGGCATACCAGGCATAGCAGGCATAAAAGCTTTCACTGTGACACTTTTTGCATCGAGGGCTTTGCCATTTTTAGACAGTGTTAAAAGAAAGACATTCTTTCCTGTTGTGAGTGGTTTGTCTGTACTCATGTGTACTCGTGTACTTCTATGTTTAGCATCTTTAGAAAAAGCTGCCGCTTCGAGGAGTGATGTACTTAAAAAAAGTACTAAGAGTGTTGTTATAATTGATTTCATGATAAATCCTTTCATTTTATGTATATGAATTATAGCTTGAAGAGTGTGAAGTGTTTGTGAAATTTTGCAAAAAGAGATATACTAAATTTTGAAAGGATTTGAACTTGGTAAAAAAAATAGATAGTGGCATACTTTTTATGTTAGGCAGTGCACTCATCTCCGCACTTAATGGGGCAGTAGCAAAGATTTTAAGTGAAGATATGTCTGCCTTAGAGATAGTTTTTTTTAGAAATATCATAGGCATTGTGTTGATTGTTTTAGCTCTGAGACACACCCCGCCAAAACTTAAAGGTGGCAAGTTTCATCTGCTCTTTACACGCGGATTTTTTGGTTTTTCAGCGATGATACTTTTCTTTTATACCATTACCGTTATTCCACTTGGTGAGGCGATTACTCTAAACAAAACATCACCTCTTTTTGTCTCTGTATTAGCCTTTTATCTGCTTGGTGAGCATTTGAGTAAACACACACTTTTTGCACTTTTGATTGGTTTTTTTGGTGTTGTTTTGATTACTAAGCCTTTTGGTCTACAAGTCTCTTATGAACATCTGCTCGGCATCTTTGGTGGTTTTTTTGCAGCAGCAGCCTATACAACCATCAAAAAAATCAAAGATATTTATGACTCTCGTGTGATTGTACTCTCTTTTGTAGGGGTAGGCTCACTGCTTCCTGCGCTTTTGTTTAGCATAGCTCCTTTTGTCGAGGCTCCCCACTCTCTTGCATTTTTATTTCCTGTGTTTATGGTGCCAGATACTTTTTACTTATGGAGTATGATTGCGTTTATGGCACTCATTTCAACACTTTCGCAGTGGTTACTTACAAAAGCATATAGTGCATCAAACCTGAGTATCGTCGGTGTGATTAGCTACACAAACATTCCCTTTGCCATAGGTTTTGGCTGGATGCTCGGCGATAAATTTCCTGATGTTTTAACTTTTAGTGGCATTGCTTTGATTGTGTTTGGAGGGGTTTTAGTGGGGTGGAAAAGGTAAGAACAAGTTTTATTAACGATGCACTAATACTAAAGTGTCATAATTTCACTATATTAATTTTAGGATTTTATAGTGAAAAGAATAATTATCGTCTCTCTCCTCTTGTTTGGAAATCTTGCACAAGCACTTACTTTAGAGGAGTGTATAGAAAAATCCATACAATCACATCCTGATATAAAATATGCTCTTTTGAATGTAGCTTCGAGTGAGGATTCAATAGACATTGCAAAATCAGATTATCTTCCTCAAGTGACACTCAATGCGGAGTATGACCCTACTCGTACATATGTTTTACCTGTGAATGGCACTTTTCAAACGAAAGATAGTGATGGGTGGTCTGTTGGTGGTGTCCTCCATCAAAAAATTTGGGATTTTTCAAAAACAAGTGCAAATATTGAAGCAAAAAGAGCTTCTCAAGATGTCGCAAAACTCACACTCAAAGAAGCGAAAGCACTTCTCGCTTATAGGGTAAAGTTACAGTATGAGTTAATGCTTGTCCAAGCAGAAGCGATAAAAGTAAAAGAGAAAGATTTAAAATTGAAAGAGGAGTTGTTTAAACAAGCAGAAGCCTTTGTACACAATGGGCTAAAAACAGAGTTAGATTCTACACGATTTTTATCTGCTGTGTATTTAGCAAAAGATAATCTCGCCATTGCGAAAGCAAGTTATGAAAAAGCAAAAGTGAGTTTAGGTTTGTATATGGGAGAAGCTCTTCCCAAAAATGTTGTGCTTCAAAACACCTTGAAGCCCATCGTCTCTTTTAGTGTCGATGAAAGCACTCTTTTAAAGTACTCTCTCACACTTAAAACATTACAAAAAAGCATACAACAAGAGGGTTCAAACTATAAGGTAGCAAAAGCTTCCCGCTATGGTTCTTTAGATGCTACTGCTTCTTATATACAGCAAGGGACACTCAACCAGTATGACTCTTCTCTTGTTGGAGTCACTCTCAGTATTCCCCTCTACACAGGGGGAAGGACATCTGCACAAGTACAACTAGCTGTTATAAATAGACAGAAAATGCAAGCAACATATCTAAGTAAAAAACGGGAAATTCAAGAGGAATTTGAAAATCTTTTGATTGATATCAAAAGATATGCACAGACTATTCAAGCAAGAAAAGAAGAGCTTAAAACGGCACAACAAACGCAAAAACTTTTATCTGCAAGATATAAAGAGGGACTTTCTACTTATATCGAAGTTTTAGATGCAAATGCGATTATACTTGATGCGAAACTCTCTTTGCTCCAAGCGATATATGAACAGAGTAGTGCGATACATAGAATAGAATATTTACAAGGAAAAATAGTATGATAAAATACATAATTGGCTTAGTGGCACTTATTTTGGGTGTGACTCTTTTTTACACAAAGGTCTATCTCCCTAAAACAACTTTCAAGGTAGTAAAAGCAAAAGAAGGTGTGTTAGAAGAGAGTGTACGAGGCATTGGGAATGTGGGTGCAAAAAATATCTATAACATTACAGCACAGAGTGGTGGAAAAATCTTAGAAATTTTGAGTGATGAGGGGGAGTGGGTCAAAAAAGGTGACCTTCTTGTTGTTATGGATGGTGTTGATTTAGCGGAACAACTTGAAGTAGCTCAGGCAAATTTGACAAAGGCAAAGTATGACTTACTCGGGTATGAGAGTGAGCTTACAAATCTTAAAGCTCAAGAAGTATTGTTGCAAACAACTTACAATCGTTATAGAAAATTAAAAGAGCAAAATTTTGTATCACAAGCCGAGTATGATAAAGCAAATACAGATTTACAAAGTATAAAAGCGAGTATAAGTGCTTCTATATCACATACTAATGCAGCAAAAGCAAACATCGTAGTAGCACAAAAAAATATACAAGTAGTGCAAGCAAGAGTGGATAGACTCAAGGTATATGCTCCTATAGATGGCTATGTCATTGCCAAAGAGGTTGAGGTTGCACAAGATGTGACACCTTCTACAACACTTTTACAAATTGTTGATCCAAAAACATTATGGGTAAAAACGAAGATTGATGAGAGAGTGAGTGCGCAGATAAAACTTGGACAGAGTGCGACGATAACCTTGCGTTCACAACCCAAAAAAGTCTATAAAGGGGTAGTCAAGAGAGTTGTGAGTGTGAGTGATGGCGTTACTTTAGAGAGAGAAATAGATGTTGCATTTATAACTCTGCCGCAACCGTTTTTTATTAACGAGCAAGCCGAAGTAAACATCGGAGTAAAAAGGTATGTTAATGTAGTAAAAATTCCATCAAATGTAGTGGTGCAAGAGGGCGGTATTCTTGGTGTTTGGATTGTGGAAAATAATCAGGTAACTTTTCAAAAGATAGATATCATTGGGCAAAATGATGATGCCATTGCTGTATCAAATATTGCGAAACATACACAAATAGTTATACCTAACAAAAACAAAAAAACTCTTAAAAATGGGATGAAAATTCATCTATGATTCACTTAGCAAAAGAGGATATTAGACATACTTTAGGTACGTTTATTGTTACTGCTATGGGAGTGGGTATGCTTCTTGGGATTGTCCTGATTATGATAGGTGTATATCGTGGAATGATTAGCGATGCTGAGGTGTTACTCAAAGATTTAGATGTGGATTTATGGGTGGTTCAAGAGAATACTTTAGGACCATTTGCCGAGGCTTCAAGAGTGCATGAGGATTTGAAATATACTATAAAAAACATACCCGCCATAGATAAAAGTGAAGCCGTTACCTTTCAAGCATTGCAACTGCCCCTTCCACATAAAAAGCTCTCTGTTTTAGCAGTAGGGTATGATATCTATGGAGAGATAAACCCTATTAACCCCCAAAGATTAATCGCAGGAAGAGTTTTAAAGCATAACCATTATGAGATAGTCGTGAGTGACAAAACAGGGTATAAACTTCATGATACTATCAGACTAGGGCGCGATAGTTATATTGTTGTTGGTATTACTCATGGGACAGTTGCTTCTGGAGGAGACCCCTTAGTTTATATTAGTCTCAAAGATGCACAGGTTCTACAATTTACCTATACAAATAAACGCATACAAAGTGATAGAGCAAGAGGGATTATCAACAAAGATTCTCATCTCGTCAATGCAATCATAGCAACACTACATAAGGGGTACGACGTAGATAGTGTCGCACAAGATATACGCAAGTGGAACCATAAAAGTGTCTATACAAAAGTACAACAAACTGTTGTTTTAACAAAATATGTTGTAGAAAAAGCTTCCAAACAAATAGGACTTTTCACGGTTATCTTGATAGGGGTTTCGACTATTATTATCTCACTGATTATCTACACTATGACTTTAGAGAAGATGAAAGAGATTTCTATCATGAAACTTATGGGCTTACCAAATAGTATGATAATCAAGATGATTATAGAAGAGACTCTTTTACTTGGTGTATTGGCATTTATCTTTGGAAATATTTTTGCACATCTTATTTATAGTAAATTTCCAAAAAATGTGGTTTTAGAAAATCCTGATGCTTTTGTTCTGTTTTTCATAGTGGTAATAGCTTCCATACTTGCCTCATTTATAGGGGTCAAAAAAGTAATCAGTGCTGATCCTCAATCAGCAATAGGAGGATGATATGAGTAAACAGGCTATAAAAGTAGAACATCTTCATAAATCTTTTGGCAAGGGAGATACCTTTGTAGATATTATTCAAGATGCAAGTTTTAGTATAGATAAGGGAGAACTTGTTGCACTTGTTGCTCCAAGTGGTGCAGGAAAAACAACACTTCTTATGATGCTCGGATGTGTAGATAAACCAAACTCAGGGACTATCTATATAGGGGATGAAAAAGTATATGACAACAAATGGCTAACAAAAGAGACACGAAAAATACGAAGAGAGAAAATAGGCTTTATCTTTCAAGCACATTACCTGATTCCTTTTTTAAACATTATTGACAATCTCACTCTTTTGCCACAATCAAATGGTACAAAAGAGAAAGTTTCAAAGAAAAAAGCAAGAGAACTTTTAGCATATTTTGATATAGCCGATAAAGAAAAAGCAATGCCCTCACAACTCTCAGGAGGGCAAAATCAGAGGGTGGCTATTGCTCGTGCTTTAGTCAATAACCCGCAAATTATCTTAGCCGATGAACCTACAGCTGCACTTGATATGCAACGCTCAGTTGCAGTTGTTAAGATGCTCAAAAAAATAGCAATAGAGCAGGGTGTAGCGATTGTGATGGTAACACATGATGATAGAATGTTGCAGTATTGCGATAGAGTTATGAAAATAGAGGATAAAAAAGTTGTCTTTGATTAAACCGAAACAGTATATACTTTCACTATGTCAAAAATATTACTTTTAGAAGACGATGAAGTCTTAGCAGAAACATTGGTAGAATTGTTACAAGATGAGGGCTTTGAGGTAACGCATATCCTCGATGGTAAGATGGCTTTAGATGCTACGTTTGTACAATCTTTTGAACTTTTGCTTTTAGATGTAAATGTTCCTTTTGTCAATGGTTTTGAAGTGCTTGAGAGTTTACGAAATAGTGGCGATATGACACCTGCTATCTTCATTACAGCACTCACAGATGTCGCATCCCTTTCCCATGGCTTTGATGTTGGTGCTGATGATTATATCAAGAAACCTTTTGATTTTGATGAATTAGTGGTGCGAATGAATGCCCTCATTAGAAAAGTATATCATACCTATGCCAATGAGATTAAAGTAGATGATTTTCGCTTTGTGATAGAAAAAGATGAGTTATATAAAGGGGCTGATTTTGTAGCACTCTCTCCGTATGAGTTACAGATTACAAAATTATTGTTTCAAAATCTCAATAAAACTTTAGCTAAAGAGCTAATCTTTGAATACCTCAGTCAAGGCAGAGAAATGAGTGAAGGTGCTTTACGAGTGCATATTAACAAGCTTCGTAGAGTTGGCTTACCTATTAGAACTATCAAAGGCATAGGATACAGACTTGCATCATCATGAAAAAACAGCTTTTTTAAAATTTTTTGTTACTTACTTTGTGAGTGTTGCACTCCTTATCTTGGTGGCAGGGTACTTTTACTTTACACAAATCAAAAATCATTATCTTAAAAGTGAAGAATTTTCACTCATAGAGTATGCAAGACATATAAAGATGGGGGAGGGGATACAAAACTACTCTACAAGTGAATACAAACATACTTATGTCGCAGTCGATAAACATATAGATATAAGAAATTTTACAGTTACACAAACAACTTTTAGTAAAATGATACCAATGAACCGAACTTTGTATTATTTAAAAGTTATAAAATCAAAAAAGAATTTTGATACAAAAGTGGCAAATTTAAAGATAAAAGTGATTTTTCTACAACTCTTTTTACTGCTCCTTTTCGCTTATATAAGTTACAGACTTGCAGAAAGTGCCTTGCAACCACTCCAAGAGAGTATAGCGACTCTTGATAAGTTTGCAAAAGATTTAATCCACGATTTAAATACTCCTGTTACTTCGATAAAACTCAACCTAAAACTGCTGCAAAAAGTTCCACAACTCCATGATAATAATGCAGTGGCAAGACTTAAAAAAAGTGTACATGATATTTCAGAACTTCATGAGAGTTTAAACACTTTACTACAAGAAGAGACTTTTCAGATGGAATTATGCAATCTATGTGAGATTGTTAAAGATGTTGTGCAAACTCAACAACAGATTTATCAAGAGTTACATTTTAAAGTAGAATGTTCTTCTCTCAAAGTAAAAATTAACAGAAATGCAATGAAACAGATACTTCAAAACATCATCTCAAATGCTTGTAAGTATAATAAAAAAGATGGGTATGTGAAAATTTATACGAAAGAAAAAACTTTATATATAGAAGATAGTGGACATGGCATAAAAGAACCAAGCAAGATTTTCAATCGTGCTTATAGTGATGAACATAGTAGTGGTATAGGATTAGATATTGTTAAACGATTAGCTTATGCTATGAAGGTGCATGTAAAGGTAGAGTCTTCCTTCGAGGGTACAACTTTTATGATTAGTTAGTTTGATTATGAGGAAAAAATAGTTTAAAAGAAGGTTTGTCTTATAATATAGTCATATTAATAAGCTATCATTAACGTTCCCTTAATAAGGCTTTAATAAAATACGAATAGTGTTAATAAAGAATAGTTTTTTTTATTAATACAATAGACTTAAAGGATTCATCATGAATGTAAATGCAAGTGCTTCAACACAACAGATGCAAAATAGGTATGGTGCTGATGGAGGACAAGGAAAAGGTGGTATGAAAGATATCATGCAAAACCTCTCACAGGAAGATAGAAGTGCATTAAAAGAGAAAATGAGTTCTCTTTCTCAAGCAGATAGACAGTCAATGGTGTCTCAGATGAAAGATGTTGATGCAACATCTATGAGTAGCAGTGATTATTCACAAACACTTTTAGACATCATAGATCAATCTGATCCAAAACAATCCACTTCAAATGCCTTTGGGTTTTCTACCTACGCATAAAATTTTAATTATTTTAATTTTACAGAGTTATTTAACTTTGAGTAGAGTGAAAAAAAGTAACGCATATTTACGTTACTTTTGAAGAGAGTTTTCTATAACTCTTCTTCGTGTTTTGCTAAGTACTCAGCAACACCTTCAGTTGTCGCTTTCATACCTTCGTCGCCTTTTTCCCAACCAGCAGCACATACTTCACCATGCTCATCAGTAAATTGCATTGCATCTACCATACGAAGCATTTCATCGATGTTACGACCAAGTGGTAAGTCGTTGATAACTGCATGACGAACTGTTCCGTTACCGTCAATTAAAAATGAACCACGAAGTGCAACTGCTTCACCGAAAAGTACATCGTAATCTTTAGAAATTTGTTTTGTAAGGTCCGCTACAAGTGGGTAACCAACTCTACCGATACCACCTTCATTGATTGGAGTTTCTCTCCATGCAAAGTGAGAAAATTGGCTATCTACTGAACAACCGATTACATTCACACCACGGTCTTTAAACTCTTGGAGTCTGTGATCAAAAGCGATAAGCTCTGATGGGCAAACGAAAGTAAAATCTAATGGATAAAAGAAAAGAACTGTCCCTTTTTCTCCCATATTTGCTTTGAAATTGAAATCTTCAACGATTGAACCGTCACCTAAAACTGCTGTAGCTGTAAAATCTGGAGCTGCGTTTGTTACTAACATATAAATGTCCTTGTGTTTGTTTTTTTGTTGGAAGAATTTTATCAGAATTTTATTAACAAAACTGCTTCCACCTAAAGTAGTTTTGTTCTTTAAAGATAAAATACATTTGCCGATACAGTGTATAGATTTCATAAATTTGCCTTTTTCTGCATCTTTCTAAGTAAGATTGATAGGCATAGATTTTTCTTTGGAGACTTGAACATTTCGCTGAATTTAGATACAATATCTTTGGATTCAGATGGATGATTTTTATCCAAATGAGATTGATAGGCAGAGGTTCGTCCTCCGCCTTCATTAAATTTTCTACCTTCAAAGGAGGTGCTACTATGTTCGTCGACCACTCCATGGGTTTTTGGGAACTCACTGCTTGGGTTTTGGGGATTGCCATCATTACTGGGATTATTCTTAGAATCACTGACAAAATCGGCATCACCGGAAGATGATTGTCTTCCTCTTATTTTTTGAATGACTTTCCCAACAGGATTTTTCAAAAGACTATTTGCAGCAAGACCTGAAACATCATAAGCAGCATTGTCATCTTGGCTAAATGGACTTAATTGGAAAGATTCTTTTTAAAAGGGAGAGTATTCTAATTCCTTCTGCCTGATTGTATGGCAAAAGGATTTTTTAGAGAAGAAGTAATTAAAATTGAATATTTAGATATCCTATTGTAGAACTAATTGTTACATTCTTATTGAATAATTGTGTATCGGTTGTATTGTATCTTACACCTACACCAAAACCTTTGTAAATTGTATAGACAGCTGAAGCA
>WFQD01000273.1 GCA_015487265.1 Sulfurimonas sp.
ATCTCTTGGGACATCGAGTTCAAATTTACCATGATCACTTTTCATGGTCTTGGTAGCATAACCATTTTTACGGTTTTTACTGAGGTCTTGTGCTAAGTGTGAGTCTATCTCTGCTGCAAGTGCAGCTTCTGTGAGTTGTTTGATAAGAGAACTCAGTGCTCCATCAACACCGCCAATTCCTTTACCTGCTTTAATATCTTGAGCAAATTGCTCAACATCTACTTCTATCTTCATGTGTCTTTCCTTGGGTATTTGTTATTTTACCCGATTGACACAGAATTTTGAACGGTCCCTTCTTTTGCAAGCCACTCTTTAAGAAGCGATTCTACAACTTTACTCAGACTCATTTTATAACATTCTCTTGAGTATTTCATTGCATCATTCCAGGTCTCTTTATCTATTAAAAGGCTGCGTGTTATTTCATTTTTTGGTTTCATTGGCTTAAGAGACCTCCAAAAGTTCTTTAAAACTTCTGTAGCTATCAACAATTTTTTGATTTTTTACACTGAGTATATAAAATTCTATCGCTTTTTTACCAAGTCTTGGAATCTCATTTTTAACAGCCCAGCTACTTACAGTACCTTCTGGAACCTCTAAAATCTCTGCGAGTGCTTTTTGTGTGATTTTGAGTTCTTTACAAACCTCTTTCACAACATTTGTTTTTGGTTTTTGTGTTGTTTTTGTAGATTTTTTAGGCTGTAATTTTTTCATTATAACAGGAGTTTTTTCTTTTTTCTCCTCTTTTGGTGCTATATCTTCACAATGAGTATCTATCCATGTATAGAGTTCATTTGCACTATAAATCCAATCTCTTGTAAATTGACTAATGACACTTCGTACAAAGCTCACAGCATACTTTTTAGCAAGTGTTTTGTCTTGTGTGACTTGGTAGAGCATTGCAAAAGCGAGTTGTATTGCAGGGCTCCCGCTTGTACCCCAGTCAAAACCACTTTTTGATTTTTCAAATAGATCATATCTTGGAGATAATTCAAGTTCTTTATAGGTGACAAATTTACTTCCTAGAAGTGTCTTATGTCCTTTAAATACATGATTGTTCATACTAATAGCCATGATGACTCTCTTATGTTAAAATCTTTTTTTTTTGTTTCTAGCAAAAAAAGTACCAATAATCAAATAATAACTATACTTTTCTTTGGTTTTTAAAGTATAATTGCATATCAAAAATAAAAAGGTAAATGAATGTCCTATGCACAAGAGTTAGAAAAAACAATAAAAGAGAGTGTTATTCCCGATATAGATGAATCTTTGGATGCAATATTTGAAGAGATTGCAGATAATAAAGAAGCCACAGAAGATGCAAAAGAGGAAATCGAAGAACTTCGCGAATTTAAAGCAGATTTACAAGATGTTTTAGATGATATTTTAAGTGGCGATATTGAAGAGGCAGAGTGTAAAGAACTGCTTGATGATATTAAAGAAGCACAAAAAAATGGGGAAGCAGAAGATTTTGGATTTGTAGAAGAGTAGGGGACTCAAATGAGAGAGTGTATAAACTCTCCCATCTCATTGACTATCTCTTCAATAGTTCCTTCTCCACTGATGACTTTTAACAGATTTTTTGCTTTGTAAAAATCTTGAATCTCTTTGAGCGGTTCATTATAGACTTTCATACGGTTGTTAAAAACTTCTGTATTGTCATCATCTCCGCGAGCACGCCCGAGCACCCGCTCTCTTGCAGTTTGTTCACTAACTGCCACTTCTATAACACTCACAAGTGTAATTGTGCTTTCATTTTGTAAGTAAGCATCAAGGGCATGAAGTTGTTCCATGCTTCTTGGATAGCCATCTATGATAATATTTGCATTTGGGGCATTTTTAATAGCATTGATAATAGTTTCTATCACAATCTTTATAGGAACTATTAAGCCTTTTGACATAAAAGAGTTGAGTTCTTTGCCCCTTTCACTGCCAGAGGCTACTTCTGCACGGAGCATGTCTCCTGTAGAGTAGTGAGAAATAGTATCACTCTCTTTTGCTATAAGTTCTGCATCAGTAGTTTTACCAGAGCCAGGTGCTCCGATAATTAGAAAAAGTTTTTTCATTATGATTTCGCTTGTTCTCTAAGGCGAATATGTAGATCACGAAGTTGTGTATTGTCCACTTCGCTAGGTGCTTGTGTGAGGACACAAGATGCTTTTTGCGTTTTAGGAAATGCAATAACATCACGGATACTTGCTGTTTTAGAGATAAGCATCATAAGTCTATCAAAACCTAAGGCAAAACCACCATGTGGAGGTGCACCAAATTTGAGTGCATCAAGTAAGAAACCAAATTTTTCTTGTGCTTCTTCTTCTTCAATGCCAAGAAGTTTAAATACCTCTTCTTGCACTTCTTCTTTATGGATACGAATAGACCCACCACCAAGTTCAGTACCGTTAAGTACGATGTCATACGCGATAGACTCTATCTCTTCAGGGTCTTCTTTGTTTGTATCTTTTGGTTGTGTAAAAGGGTGATGAAGTGCTTTGACACGACCATCTTCTACTTCAAACATAGGAAAATCAACAACCCATACAAATTCAAAAGCATTTTCATCTATAAGGTTCATTTTTTCATGTTCAGCAATGAAGTTTCTAAAACGCCCCATATAATCCCAAACAGTTTTTTTCTCGCCAGCACCAAAGAAAACAACATCACCAACTTCAAGTTCAGTAGTTTTAATGATAAGTGCTATATCTTCTTCTGTGAAAAATTTGACAAGCGGACCTTTAAGACCATCTTCTTTCATTTGAAAGTAACCAAGACCATGCGCACCAAATTTACGTACAAACTCTTCAAAACCTTTCATTTCGCGTTTAGAAAATACTAAATCGGCACCAGGAACTTTGAGTGCTTTAATACGGTTGTTTTTTGGGTCTTTGGCAATGCTCGTAAAGATTTCATTGTCACAACGGCTAAAGATGTCAAGGACATCTACCATTTTTAAGTCATAACGTAAATCAGGTTTATCTGAACCATAAAGCTCCATAGCATCATTGTAAGTAATACGGTTAAATGGAGGTTTTACAGGAACATCACAAGCATCAAACATTGCTACGAGTAAATCTTCTGCGACTTTGATGACATCTTCTTGCGTACAAAAACTCATCTCAACATCTATTTGTGTAAATTCTGGTTGTCTATCGGCACGTAAATCTTCATCACGGAAACACTTTGCGATTTGGAAGTATCTATCAAAACCACCAACCATTAAGAGTTGTTTGAAGAGTTGTGGTGATTGTGGCAGTGCATAAAACTCACCATTGTGTACACGAGAAGGGACAAGATAATCTCTTGCTCCCTCAGGAGTTGATTTTGTGAGAATTGGTGTTTCTACTTCTAAGAAGCCATTGGCATCTAAAATGTTTCTTGCTGCAATCGCTGCTTTTGAACGCAAGCGAAATACATTATATAAAGATGGGTCACGGAGTTCTAAGTAACGGTACTTTAGTGTTGTCTCTTCACCCACTTTTTTATCGCCAATGACAAATGGAAGTGCAGCAGACTTGTTTTCAATGATAAGTTCACTAACAACAATCTCAATAGCCCCTGTCTTTAAACGTGGGTTTGTTAAACCTTCGCCACGTAAACGCACTTTTCCTTTTGCTATAAGAACATACTCATCTCTTACATCATTTGCAACTGTATGTGCTTCTTTGCTATCTGCAGGGTCACAAGTGAGCTGGATAAGCCCCGTTTTATCACGTAAATCTATAAAAATAATCCCACCATGGTCACGGTAGTTATTCGCCCAACCTGTTAGAGTAACTTCTTCTCCAACGTTTGCTTCACTTAAATCTGTATTGTAATGACTTCTCAAAATTAGAGTCCTAATAAAAAATATTTTCGCGATTATAGCGAAATATAGTATAATAAGCAAAAAAGAGCTTCTTATGCAAAATAAAACGATTAAAAAAGTAGGTGTTGTTTTACGTCCATCGACTCCTGAATTGAAAAATGATTTTTTTACCTTGGAAAAAATTTTTAACAACTACAATATAGAAGTAGAAATTGATAATATCAGTGGAGGCATGATTGGAATTATGGGAGTTGAGTTTGAACTCCTTTGTCAAACCACAGATATTTTAGTCACACTTGGCGGGGATGGTACACTTATCTCTGTAGCGAGACGCTCTTTTAAGTATGCTATTCCTATTTTAGGAGTGTATGCAGGCAATTTGGGATTTTTAGCCGATGTGAGCCTTGATGAATTGGATGATTTTGTAGCACAAATGGTTTCTGGAAATTATAGGATGGATGAACGTTCTATTTTAGAAGCACGATTTACACAAAATCATAAAGAGTTCACAACCTATGCGTTTAATGACATTGTTTTGACAAGACACTCTGTTTTAAATATGATACATATAGAAACATTGGTTGATTCAAAAGCTTTTAATACTTACTATGGAGATGGTGTGATTGTTTCTACTCCAACAGGTTCGACGGCTTATAATCTCTCTGCTGGTGGCCCAGTGCTATTTCCTTTAACGAATGTCTTTTCTTTAACACCTATTTCACCACACTCCTTAACGCAGCGACCTGTTGTTTTTCCAGGAACTTTTTCTATAGAGATGAAAACACCCAAAGAGCGTGCACTCATTATTGTTGATGGGCAAGATAAACATGAATTGGATTTAGAAGAGAGCCTCCATATAAAACTTGCACAAAAAAGAGTAAGACTCATCCATAGAGAAGCCTTTAACTACTTTGATGTTTTAAAAGAAAAACTGGGGTGGGGTGAGTAGTTTTCTAATCTAGGTGAATATTGGAAGAATCATTTGAGTTGCGTTTAATGAGTTTTGTAATCTGTTCAAGTGAATAGGTAGGAGTATTGTTGATGTTTTCATTGAGTAAATCAAAACGTATTTGGATGACTAAGCGACTCAATGCAGCATTGAGTTTGTCTTTATCATTTGTAAATGAACCATCTTTTGATATGTCTGATATGATATTTAAAAAATTATTATATTCATTTAAAACAGAAGGAGAAGCAAAAATAGCGAGTTTATGTGTAATAAATTGAAGTTTTGTAATACTTTGTTCATCAAAATTGTCTTGAGAAGACATACTTTCCATAAGATCTAGTAGTGTTTCATAGGTTTTTGTTTTAAGATCTAAAAACTTAATATTTTGTTCTTTTACAATTTCCACTTCTGTCTGCTTGTTTAAGAGAAGTGATGTAATAAAAACTGTTGCTAATGTGCCTAAAATGATTAATACTATTTCTTGTGTAAAAGGGGTTGAATCTGTTACTTTGTAAGCATATCGTAGGTAAATGTAGCCAGAAACTACTGTGATAAATGTTAAAAATAAGTAGCTGAACTGTTTTGTATTCATTTTTTCTCCTTAAAATCGTATTGTACACTAAGTAAAGAAACTTATAGTTCTTTTAAACTCAATTGTATATAATTGCAGCAATAAAATACTTAGGACATACAATGAGAATTATTCTTTTAGGAGCTCCAGGTGCTGGAAAAGGTACTCAGGCTCAATTTCTTACAAAAAAATATAATATCCCTCAAATCTCTACAGGTGATATGCTTCGAGCAGCTATAAAAGCAGGAACAGAGATGGGAAAAATGGCAAAAGATGCTATGGATGCCGGGCAACTTGTAACAGATGAAATCATTATCGGTTTAGTAAAAGATAGAATCGCTGAAGATGATTGTAAAAATGGTTATCTTTTAGATGGTTTCCCACGTACTTTACCACAAGCAGATGCACTGAAAAACGCAGGGATAGCCATAGATGCTGTCATAGAAATTGATGTAGCAGATGAAGTCATTGTCAAACGAATGAGTGGTCGTCGTGCACACTTAGCAAGTGGAAGAACCTATCATTTAGAGTATAATCCGCCAAAAGTTGCAGGCAAAGATGATGAAACGGGTGAAGATTTAGTGCAACGTGATGATGATAAAGAGGAAGTTGTTTTAGATAGACTCAAAGTCTATCATGAATTAACACAACCTTTGATTGGTTACTATAAAGAACAAGCACAAAAAGATGCTAATTTAACCTATATTACAGTAGATGGTACTGCTGACATCGCTGATGTTGAAGCAGCAATTATTGCAAAACTAGGTTAAAACCTAGCTTTGTAAAGGGCGATAGACTCGTACATTTGTACAAGATTCTGCATCGCGTAAGTACTGTGCATGGAGTTGGCTCATAATTCCTTTTTCACAGTAGAGTAAGTACTCTTTGTCTTGTGGCAGTTTCATAAATTCAGTTTTAAGTTTATGGAAAGGTATTTGTAAAGTTTTACACGGTGTTTGGATGCATTCGGCTTCTTCTCGTATGTCAATGACAACATAATTATTTGTTGTTAAATCATGCACCACTTCTACCGCTTCAAGATTATTGACATCATCTATAATATCGTGCACATAGATATGCTGTGCATCACTCACTGCTTGTTTGAGCACATCATAATCAAATTTTAAAGCTATTTTCTCCATGCGTTTAAATGAACCATGTGTAATGGGGTTTTGAGAGATAACACCACAATACTCTGGCATACTCTCAGCGAAGTAGCGAGTACCTATATCATCCGCTATTTGCATAATTTCAGGTTTATTCATAGTTGAGAGTGGTCGTAAGATGAGTTTTGAACTCACTTCATCTATAAGAGCTAAATTGCGGAGTGTTTGGCTTGAGACTTGTGCCACACTCTCCCCTGTGACTAAGGCATCAATCTCCATAGTATCAGCTATTTGTTCTGCTGCCATAAGCATAAGGCGTTTGAGTGTTACTCCCATATAGGTAGGTGGTGTTGAACGGAAAATTTCTGTTAAAACAGCATCAAAGGGAACAGAAATAAATTTTACTTTATGAGAAGAACCAAATTTATTCCATAAATAGAGAGCGACTTGTTTTACACCGATTTCATGGGCATTACCGCCGAGGTTAAAAAAGACAAAATGTGTTTTAATCCCGCGTTTCATTGTAAGGTAAGAAGCCACAGTTGAGTCAAAACCGCCAGACATCAAAGAAAGAATATCGCCTTGTGTTCCTATAGGGAAGCCACTTAAGCCTTTGTAGTGCGTGGTAATAAGGTTGAGCTGATTTTCTACAAGTTCCATACGTATAGTGACTTCAGGGTTTTTTAAATCAACTTTTTTTGCCTCTGAATGTGCGAGTAAGTAGCCACCCACTGTTCGCTCAAGTTCCACAGAATTAAAATCATGTTTTCCTGTGCGTTTAGCTCGCACTACAAAAGTTTTGGCTTTTAAAGAGTCAATAACAAGTTCACCTACTTTTGTTTTTATTTTCTCCAAAGAGTCCATATTGTCAAACTGTAGGGCTTCTAAGATTTGTTCTATGCCTGAAGTATCTAAAAGTTTTTGCCGTACTTGTGCTACAACTTCTATAGGGGAGACAACTTCGATTTTATCTGAGAATTTTTTTACCATAATATTTGCATCAATTCTACTCAAAATTGTGAGAAGGTTTGTGTAGAGTTGCCCCACCATCTGCCGTTTGGCAGAGGAGCCTTTAATCATGATTTCTGGAAAAAGCTTCAGGATGAATTTTTGAGTAGAGCGTGGAGTGTTTTGCACTGAAATACCCTTAAAACTGTGGTCGTACTACAGGGATAACTTGTTTTTTACGACTTAAAACTCCTGGTAACCAAACCTCATCTCCTTTCATAGCTTTTCCAAATGCTTTTTCTATTTTACTAATGTCATCACTTACACATAGCAGTTGTGAACCCTCTTTCATGATGTCTGTTAAAAGAACAAGAAAAGTATGCAAGCCTTTTTCTTCTTTGAGATCTCTCATATCTTTGAAAATTTCCTCTTTTCTATCATCCAAGGCACTAATATCAATCATCTCAAGCTGATTAACACCAACCATAGAACCATTCATGTCAAAGGCTTTATAATCACGAGTGTTAAGCTCTCTTACAGAAGAGTCATCTACAGCAGATTTAACGATAAACATCTCCATACCAAGGGCTTTGTAATCTTCTATACCCGCAATTTTTGCAAGTTCTTTCACAGCTTTCGTATCGACTTTTGTACATGTTGGTGATTTAAAGATAACCGTGTCACTTAAAATAGCCATCATCATCATTCCTGCAATATTTTTAGGAATTTCGACACCATAGGATTGGTACATTTCATAAACAACAGTGTTAGAACATCCTATAGGTCTTACCCACATCTCTAAGGGTGCATTTGTTGTTAAGTCACCAAGTTTATGGTGATCAGTAATTCCTAAAATAGTTGCTTCTCTAATATCATCTTGAAATAAAAGGCTATCACTATCATCTACAAGATAGACTCTCTCACCTGCAACAGATGTTTTTAAGATTGGAAGTTCGCCTCCAAATTTGTTTAAAATAAATTCAGTCTCAGCAGAAATATCTCCTTGACGGGCAGGGATATACTCCTCTTTTTCTACTTGATTTTTAAGATAAGCAATTGCAATAGCACCTACAATAGAGTCACTATCTGGTACCTTATGTCCAAAAACATACACTGACATATAATTTCCTTGAGTAATTTTTTTGTTATTATAGTCAATTTATCTTTTTTTAATATAACATGGATCAGGTACACATTGAAGGTTAATTAATATTAAAGACACATTTATCTATAATACATGCAAATACTTTAAAAATAAGAAGTTAGATACATGGAAACTATAAAATTTCAAAAAACAATGCGTGTATTACTTGTAGAAGATAACAAAGATGCACGAGAAGCAATTGATGATTTATTGCATAATTTTTTTGATATGATTGTGACTGCTTCAAATGGTAAAGAGGGTTTAGAAAGTTTTAAAAATCAGGATTTTGACCTCATTATTAGTGATATAAAAATGCCAATTATGAATGGTATAGAGATGATTCGAGAGATTAGAACTCTTGATCCATCCATTGCTATTATTGTTTTAACTGCACATCAAGAATTTGAGTATATATTTGAGACCATTAATCTCTCTGTGGATGGTTATTTATTGAAGCCTTTAGATTTTACATTATTCCAAAACTTGATTGACAGAATTACAAAGGCTCTTTATAATGTGAAAAAAAACAAAGAGTATGAAGCCCACCTTGAAGAGTTAGTGCAACAGAAAAGTCAAGAATTACTTGAACTCGTCAATCGAGATCCTCTAACAAATCTTTATAATAGAAGATATTTTAATGAAATATCTTCACTCCTTTTTAATTTATCAAAAAGAGAGAAGAGTGACTTTTCAACTTTGATGATTGATATTGATTATTTTAAAGCTATAAATGATACTTATGGACATTTAACAGGAGACAGAGTTTTACAAAATATTGCAGATAATTTGTTGCATATAATACGTGAAACAGATGTTGCCATTCGTTTTGGAGGGGAAGAGTTTGTGATACTTCTGCCAAACACTAACATTAAAGGTGCAAAATCAATAGCACAAAAGATATGTGATATTATAGCCAAAGAGGAAGTAGAAGCTCTTAATAAAGAGGACACGAT
>WFQD01000274.1 GCA_015487265.1 Sulfurimonas sp.
ATTTTTGTAATATTTTTTTCTGTGAAATCGAAATCTCTATAGAAGTCAATATGCATGATTTTCATAAATTCCTCAATAGCAAGGAGTTGGTAAAAAACTTTTTCCGATAAAGAGGAAAGATTTTTACTTGTCTCAATGGCAAAAGCAGGTTTATTTTCTCTAATTGCATAGTAGGTTAAAGAGCGTTGCATCGCTTTGTCAAAATATTTTGTTTTGGTATTTTTGACATTAAAACTATGGTGTTTTTTTAAGAGTTTTTTATTGATACTATTTTTTACAGTCGTTGCAATGTTGTTTAAGTTGCCAAACTCCTGTTCCTCTTTGAGTGTACATTGATCAATAACGCAGGTTTGTCCCCAAGCAGCAGGATTATAAATTCTTCCTTCACTTTTTTTTCTATAAAAGCCATGTCCATCATGTAAATTTAAGACAATATCTACATTTGGATTCGTAATGAGATGTTTAATTGCTGTAACAATTTTTCTATCTTTATCATGTTTTTTGATAGAAGCGAATTTTCTGTTCATGTCACCATGAATACCCCGTCTATTTGCCATAATACTGGCTTCATTCAGATTCGGAACAATCCAAAGATTTTTAGAGGTAATTGTGTAGTGTGTTGCGAGAATAGAAGCTGCAAAGTAGCTGCCTGGTTCATTGCCATGGATGCCGGCTATGACTAGAAGGGTCGAGTTTGAGTCACTGTTTTCTTTTTTTATAAGCTGTATATCTGCTTGTAAAATTGAGACAGCAGTAGCCATAATAAAGAAAAATTTTATGAAACGAGTTGTCATTTACTTCTCTGTAAGTATTTTAATTTGTGTATCTTTGAGTTTGACAATGAGCACTTTATCTCCAGTAAATTCAAAACTAGGAGACTTATAATATTCTTTAAAAGATATTTTATAGACATCTTTTGTACTTGGGTAGGGGATGATATTGATATTTGTAAAGAGAATTTTCTTTTTCTCTTTTTTTCTAAAAATTCGCTTTTTGTAGTGTGTAAAAGAGCTGTAGTTTTTTCCATCAAAACGTTTGAAATCTTTAGAGTAAAATGCCAAGTAATCATCTATATTATTATAAAGCCATGCATATCTCCAAGCATAAAGATTGGCAAGAAGTACAGAGAGTGTTTCTTTAGAAATATGTTTTTTGACATCTTTGGAATCAATAATGAGAAGTGTTTTGTTGATGTCTATGTTCTCATCTAAATCTTCAATATCACTGTTGTTAATAGCTATACACCCTTTTGTAAAAGTATCGCGTTTTCGGTCAAGTGGTAAGCCATGAATCCAAATGCCATGCCCTTCACTTTTTTTATACTTATCATATGTATTTGGATAAGAAGTTACAAAGGCAAATGGTCCATAAAAAGGATCAACATGAGAGAGCTTTTTTGTAAGTTTATAAATACCTATAGGTGTTTTTAAGTCTCCCTCTTTATGTTTTTCACCACTATTTTTTCCTGTAAAAGCACTATATTTCTTCTCTAACTGATATGCTTTATGCGCATTTTTTTTGTAGATACAGAGTGTTGAGTTATTTTTATTGCAGGTTAAAATATTGTTGTAAGATTCTAAATAGCCAAAGGTTGTATCTTTTGTTTGAATATATCTTTTCCAGTAATCTGGCTGGCTTAAGGCTTTATCCATAGACTTTTCAAGATTTTTGATACCATGGAGTCTATAATCTGTTAAAATATCGTTAGCACCCAAGAGATTTTGGCTCAGGAGAAGCAAGAGGAGGAGTAGAAATTTATTTTGCATTGTCATATCCTATCTCTTTTAAGAAGTTTACATCTTTTGTCCAACCTTTTTTGACAACAACTTGTAAGTTTAAGTAAGCTTTTTTTGTACTCAGTCTCTCTATTTTTTCACGAGCAGCCTTACCAATGCGTTTAATGGACTCTCCGCCTTTACCAATAATAATACCCTTTTGTGACTCTTTTTCTATAATAATCATAGCATGAATTACATCAACATTTTTTTCTTCTTCTATGCTTTCTATGATAACATCAGATTCGTAAGGGACTTCATCACTGACATTCTCAAAAATACTTTCACGAATAAAACCAGCATAAATATCGCGAACAAGTTCACTTGTTAAATCTTCAGGGTCAAAGAGGTAAGGAGATTCAGGAAGATTTTTTGCAATGACTTTGAGTAAATCTTCATGCCCCACTTTTTTAGGAACAGCTACAGGAATGAGTGCTTCAAAATGCTCAGCATATTGGTTGTAGGAGGCGATGGTTTGAAAGAGTTTTTCTTGTTTGACTTGGTCTATTTTACTAATGACAATGATATGCTTAATATTTTTTTTGTTGAGTTGTAAAAACTTTTCATAATGTTCGACACTATCTGTAACAGGAGCTAAATAGACGATAAGGTCACAATCTCCCATTGCTTTGAGCGCTTCATCAAGCATAAATTGGTTGAGAATTTTCTCACGTTCATGTAAACCAGGAGTATCTATAAAAATAATCTGGGTATTTTCAAGCATGACAATCGCATTTGAGCGGCGTCTCGTTGCATTTGCTTTTTGGCTTACCATTGCTATTTTTTCACCAAGAAGTGAATTCATAAGAGTACTTTTTCCAGCATTTGGACGACCTATTAAAGAAACGAAACCAGCTCTTGTCATTATATATAGCCTTTTATTTAATTATAAGATATAGCGAGATAAATCATCATCTTCAACTACTTCATCGAGTTTTTCATGGACAAGTTCTGGGGTTATGGTAATTGTCTCATTTTTGTGTTCATCGGCATCAAAGCTAATCTCTTCTAAAACTTGTTCAAGGACTGTATGTAAACGCCGTGCTCCAATGTCTTCAGCAAGCTCATTGGCACGGTGGGAGAGTTTTGCAATGGAGCGAATGGCTGCATCTTCAAAGTGTAACTCGACACCCTCAACACTTAAAAGGGCAGTATATTGCTTGAGTAGAGAGTTTTGCGTTTGTGTAAGAATTTGGTAGAGTGTCTCTTCTGTAAGCGATTCAAGCTCGACACGCAAAGGAAAACGCCCTTGGAGTTCAGGAATTAAATCACTTGGTTTACTCACATGAAAGGCACCTGCAGCAATAAAAAGAATATGGTCTGTGTTGATTGTACCATATTTTGTAGAGATGCTGCTTCCTTCTACAATAGGGAGTAAATCGCGTTGTACTCCCTCTTTTGAAGGATCATTTCTGCCTTGAGATTTTTCACTTAAAGCAATTTTGTCAATTTCATCGAGAAAAATAATGCCACCATTTTCTGCACGTCTGAGAGCCTCTGCTGTGACACTTTGCATATCAAGGAGTTTTGCACTTGCTTCTTGACGGAGTAAAATTTTAGCATCTTGAACCGTGACCTCTTTTTTGTTGTCTTCTTTGTTCATTTGTGCAAAAACTTTTGAAAAGCTCTCTTGCACTTTGACCATTTCGGGAGGAAGATTAGTATCATCAAATTCGACACTCATTTTTTCTATTTCAAGTTCGATGATTTTATCATCCATCTCACCCGCTTGGACACGTTTTTCTGTTGCTTCAAGGAGTCTTTGGTAATCATCTTTTTTACTTTCACTTGCAGATTCTGGAAGTGGAGGGAGGAGTTTTTCAACAATCTTATTTAAAACATAGTTGTCAATTTTACTCTGGTTGAGTTCTTCTTGTTCTGCTTTGACGATGCTAATAGAATTCACTACTAAATCACGTACCATCGATTCAACATCACGTCCAACAAAACCAACTTCTGTATATTTAGAAGCTTCGACTTTAATGAAAGGAACTTTCATCATCTTTGCCAAACGGCGAGAGATTTCTGTTTTTCCTACACCTGTTGAGCCTATCATAAGAATATTCTTCGGCATGATTTCATTACGAAGTGTTTCATCAAGTTGCATACGTCTGTAGCGTGTACGTAGGGCAAGTGCAATCGTTTTTTTTGCAGCATTCTGTCCGATGACATAATTATCAAGATAAGCTACAATCTCTTTAGGGGTTAAATTCATGCGTTTGTATTCTCCAAAGTAAGCGTTTTGATGTTGTGATTTGTATAAATACATAAATCACCTGCAATATGCAGTGACTCTTTGACGAGTTCTTCTTCATCAAGAGAAGCATGCTTTTTTAAAGCACGTGCCGCAGAGATTGCAAAGTTTCCACCACTCCCAATGGAGGCGAGTTCTCCATCTTCAGGTTCAACAACATCCCCGTTTCCAGTTAAAATAAAAATATGTTCTTGATTTAAAACGATCATCATTGCTTCTAAACGACGCAATACTTTATCTTTTCTCCAAGCCTTAGAAAACTCGACAACTGATTTTAAAATATCACCTTTTTTATTTTCTAAAAACTCTTCAAACATATCAAAAAGGTTAAAAGCATCTGCAGTGCTTCCTGCAAATCCTGCTAATATTTTTCCATGGTGGAGGGTGCGAATTTTAGTGGCATTGCCTTTTAAAACGGAGTCACCAAAAGTAACTTGACCATCACCACCGATGACAGCCTTGTTTTTTCCCTTGTATGCAAGTATGGTAGTGGCATCAAACATAGGTGCTACTCTTCTCCCTGAACATCAACATGGAGTGTTGCATGTAAGCCATGACCGAGCTTAAAGTCTAAATCATGTTCACCGACTGTTTTAATAGCAGATTTTTCATTGATGTGCTTTTTATCAATCTCAATGCCGTGTTGTTCTTGAAGTGCAGCTGCAATTTCATCTTTGGTAACAGCACCAAAAAGATGCCCATTTTTTCCAAGTTTTTTTGTAATGACAATTTCACTTGCATCAAGTTTTTTTGCAATCTCTTTAAGTGTATTGACCTCTTTTTCAAGGTTTTGTGCAACAATCAACTCATCTTTTGCATGCTGTTCTAAAATTTCAGGTGTTGCATGGCGAGCGAAGCCTTTGCCTATGAGAAAGTTTTTCCCATAGCCATCTTTGACCTCTTTGACTTCCCCTTTTTTTCCAAGACTTTTGACATCTTTGATTAAAAGAACTTTCATATTATCTCTCTTTTTCGCCACCGTATGAAACGATACCGTGTGTAAGGTTACCAACTTTTGTGTAACCCATATCTGGCAAGATTCTTGCAACGTGTGCTGAACGGCTTCCTACATGACAGTAAACGATGATATTTTCATTTTTGTCAAGTCCAGCTTCTTCAAGCGATTGGTAGAAACTACTTGTTGGTACAAGTTTATCAGCTCCTTTAATGTGACCCATTTGCCATTCCATATGCTCACGAACATCCACAAGTTTAAAATCAACCATACCAAGTTCACGTGCTTCAAGAAGTGCTATAAGCTCATCTGGATCAATTTCACTTTGATTGACAAGTGCTTCACACTCCTCTTTTGTTAAACCACGTGAGTGTGTTTGTACTGCTTCTTCCATTCCAAGTTCTAAACGTTTGTTTGCTGCAAACTCTGGAGTACAGAAAATTCCACAGTGACATACTCCACCTTCTGGAATCTCTTTTTCAATCGCTGGTTTACAAGGACAAATTCTATCATCAACACTTTGTGGTTTTCCATCCACTTCTTCTACCATAAAACATGGACAAAATCTTTTGTTGTACATCATCTTATTACGAGCAAGACCCATCTGTACACCCTCATTCACTTCTGCTTGTGGGTTGTACTCCCAGTTAAATTGTTTGACAACTTTATCTGTAAACTTTACTGTTTTTTCTAATTCTGCTATAAACTCTGGTGAATCCATCTCAATTTTTGTTATACTCATTTTTTCTCCTTAGTAGATTTAAATTTATTTGTTGTTTCTTGCTTTACCTTCAATGATAAAACGCAGTGCATTGAGTTTAATGAAACCTTCTGCATCTTTTTGGTTATAGACTTCGTCCTCTTCAAATGTTGAGTACTCTGCATTAAAAAGTGAAACATCCGAACTGCGTCCAACAACCATGACACTTCCTTTATAGAGTTTCAATCGAACAGAACCATTCACAAATTCTTGTGTTTGGTCGATAGCCGCTTGCATCATTTTTCGCTCAGGTGACCACCAAAAACCATTATAAATGAGTTTGGCATACTTTGGCATCATTTCATCTTTGAGGTGTGCTGCTTCACGGTCAAGTGTGATAGACTCAATAGCACGGTGTGCCTTGAGCATAATTGTTCCACCTGGTGTTTCATAACACCCACGTGCTTTCATCCCTACAAAACGATTTTCGACGATGTCCACACGGCCAATTCCATGTTTGCCACCAAGCTCATTTAAAGTTTTGAGCATTGTTGCCGGGCTTAATGCTTCTCCATTGAGGGCAATAGGATCACCGTTTTTATAATCGATTGTGATGTACTCTGCCTTATCGGGTGCTGTCTCTGGAGAGTTTGACCATAACCACATAGACTCTTCAGGTTCTGCTGAAGGGTCTTCTAAAATCCCGCCTTCATAAGAGATATGTAAAAGATTTGCATCCATAGAATATGGTGATTTTTTGCCTTTTTTCTCAATCTGGATGCCATGCTCTGCTGCATAGGCTAAAAGTTTTTCTCTTGAGTTTAAATCCCACTCTCTCCATGGTGCAATGATAGTCAGTGTAGCATCTTGTCCAAGGTAACCCATCTCAAAACGCACCTGATCATTTCCTTTCCCTGTTGCCCCGTGGCTTACACCATCAGCTCCAGTAATTTTGGCAATTTCAGCTTGGCGTTTTGCTATGAGAGGACGTGCGATAGAAGTCCCTAAAAGGTACTCACCCTCATAGATAGTATTTGCACGGAACATAGGGAAAACAAAGTCTTTGACGAACTCTTCGCGTAAGTCATCTATGAAAATATTTTTAGGTTTAATGCCTAGTTCCAGTGCTTTTGCACGAGCAGGTTCAAGCTCTTCTCCTTGACCCAAATCAGCAGTAAAAGTAACAACTTCACATTTGTATTCATCTTGAAGCCACTTTAAAATCACACTCGTGTCTAAGCCACCAGAG
>WFQD01000275.1 GCA_015487265.1 Sulfurimonas sp.
AATCAGGTGATGTGATGCAAGATGGAGCTATCTTTTATAAAAATTTGGTGCAAAAGCCATCTTGTGATACGCAAGATAATTTTATACTCTGTACAATCCATAGAGCTGAAAATACAGATGATGAGCAAAGATTAAAAAGTATCTTCAAAGCACTGCATGAAATAGCAAAAGAGAAACAAATTATTTTGCCACTACATCCAAGAACAAAAAAGATATTCAGCGAATTGCAAATAGATACAAGAAACCTCACAATTATTGACCCTGTAGGATACCTGGAGATGGTATGGCTTATAGATAACTGCTCTCTTGTTATGACAGACAGTGGAGGTCTGCAAAAAGAGGCATACTTCTTCCAAAAACAGTGTATAACACTCAGAGATGAGACAGAGTGGGTAGAACTAGTTGAGAATGGTTTTAACACTCTTGTGGGAGCTGATTATGAAAAGATACTCAAAGCATACCAGAAAAACACTGTGTTTACATCTAAAGAGTTAGACCTTTATGGTGGTGGAAGAGCTAGTCAAAAGATTATAAGTGAATTGTTAGCGTATGAGCTCTAAAAATATCTGGATTATTAACGAATATGCGGGATCCCCTTATCATGGGATGGAATTTCGACACTATTATTTAGCTAAAGAGCTTGCAAAACTTGGTGATAAAGTTACAATTATAAGCTCTTCGTACTCCCATCTTTTTAAAAATCTTCCAAAAGAAAAAAGAGAGAACATTGACGGTGTTGATTATCTGTGGCTGAGGACTTTTGATTATGGTGAGTCACACGATAAACGTAGGGTTTTGAAGTGGTTTTTGTTTATGTTTAAAGTTTTTTTCTTGCCATTTTCTTTGAAAAAACCGGATGTTATCATAGTCTCACCTATGGCACCCTTTCCGATTTTACCGGCGTGGATACTTGCAAAAATATATAAAGCAAAATTGATTTATGAGGTAAAAGATATTTGGCCACTCAGTCTTATAGAATTGGGTGGTTTTAGCCCTACACACCCATTTATCCGTTTTATGTATTGGTTTGAAAAATTTGCACTTAAAAAATCTGATGTAATTGTTTCAAATCTTCAAAATTATGGCGAGCATATGCGACACGATGTGGGTGTGCAAAGAGATTTCACTTGGATTAGCAATGGTGTTGATTTGGATGAGTTGAAAAACATTGAATCACTAGATAGCAACATCAAGAAAAAAATACCACAAGATAAATTTATAGTGGGTTATACAGGTACTGTCGGAGTTGCAAATGCACTCGATAGTTTTTGCGAAGCTGCCAAAATTTTACAAAATAAGAAAGATATACTTTTTGTAATTGTTGGTGATGGGCAGGAAAAAGAGAACTTGCTCTTGGAGTATGGAAAGCTTGAGAATTTACTGTTTATAGAAACAATTCCCAAACAACAGGTGCAAAGTATGTTGTCTCTTTTTGATGTTTGTTTTATTGGACTTAAAAAAGAGAATCTTTTTCAGTATGGAGTTTCACCAAACAAGCTTTATGATTACATGTACAGTGCGAAACCTGTTCTTTATGCTATTGATTCGGGTGTGAATAACATTGTAAAGACTGCAGAATGCGGAATTACGGTAGAGGCAGAAAATCCCAAGGATATAGCAGATGGGATTACTCAGTTTGATACAATGGATGTATTAATAATGGAAGTTTTGGGTAAAAATGGTAAAAATTATATTTTAAAACACGCTACTTATGATAAACTTGCACATAGGTATCAACAATTAATGGAGAAATAATTCAATGACAGACACATTTAAAAAATATGATGTATATATTTACGTGATAATTGCATATCTTTTTAGTGTAGCATGTAGATATATCTGGGTGTATCAATTTTATGGGTATGAACCATTTTATTGGAATAATCAGTTAATGATCAACACCAATGATGGTTACTTTTTTGCTACAGCTGTGAAATATTTGCTTTATGGAACAAATACAGACAATCAACTTTTGCAAACAGCAATAGATACCTATCCTGGTACAGTTTACAGTGTTTACTATCTTGCAAAAGTTTTGCCATTTTCACTCGATACAATCATCCTTTATATGCCCACATTTGTGTCTAGTCTTATTGTTATCCCAATTATTCTTGTCATGCGACTTTACAAACTCACTTTTGTTGGCTTTTTGTCTGCTCTTTTGGCATCCATAACATGGAGTTTTTATAATCGTACCATGACAGGTTATTTTGATACAGATATGTACGCTTTAGTGTTTCCTGTTTTTATTCTCTATTTGATAATGAAGTTTCTAAAGAATGATTCGTTAAGAACTTTTCTTATAGCGACATTGCTAACGTCAATCTATGTCGTATTTTATCCTCAAGGATATGCAGCAATTACAGCTTTATTTATAGCGTATATACTTTATGGATTGGTTTTCCTAAAAGATAAAAAACAGTTTTATTTTTCATTGGCTTTAATGAGTTTGGCGCTTATAAAAATAGTTTTATTGGTAAAGATTTTCATATTGCTCACTCTTTATTTTATAGTAAAGCAGAAGAGGATACAGCAAGGGAAAATCCCTCTGGCTGTAGCTATTATTGCTCTTATTGCATTCTTTTTTGCAGGAGATGGTTATGCTCTCATACTTTCCAAAATAAATTGGTATACAAAAACAGGTGTAGAAGGTGGTATTTTACATTTCTACGATGTAGCACAAACTATACGTGAAGCGGGTAAAATCCCTTTTGAGATATTTGCAGACAGGATTTCTGGATCGATTCTCACATTTATTATAGCAATTGCAGGGTATATTTTACTAATAGTCCGAAAAAGAGAATTTTTACTCTTTCTACCACTTGTCGGTATCGGCTTCTTTGCTTATATTGGAGGGCTTCGATTTACTGTGTATGCTATACCTGCAATGGCTGTAGGAGCAGTATATTTTGTCTATTTTATTATGGAAAGAGTTACAGAACAAACGGTTGTAAAGTACTCGCTTACAGCTGTAATAAGTTTATTGTTTATCTATCCGAATGTTCAGCATATTGTAGACTATAGGGTGCCTACTGTTTTCAATAAAGAAGAAGTAAAAGTGTTGGATGCACTTCGTAAGGTTGCAACACCAAAAGATTATACTCTTGCATGGTGGGATTATGGGTATCCAATTTGGTATTATTCAAATACAAATACATTGATTGATGGTGGTAAACATCACCATGACAATTATATAATTTCAAAGATACTCACAACAGATTCACCAGTGTTGGCGGCAAATCTTGCAAGAGAAGCAGTAGAAAAATATGTACAAAAGTCACTTGCTTACACACCTGTCGCAAATTATATATTTGAAAAAGATGGGAAAGCTTTGGATGTTGCAAATTTATTAGATTCCATGAGTTCTAAAAGCTATCCTCTTCCTCAAAAAACACGCGATATATATCTGTACCTTCCAAGTCGAATGATTGATATTTTTCCGACAGTTGCTGTATTCTCAAATTTGAATTTGAATACAGGTAAGCAAGATAAAAATCATTTTTTCTATGTTTCAAGAAATTTTCGGGATGATGGACAGCAGATCTATCTTGGTAATGGTATATCATTTGAAAAGCAAAATGCAACTTTACATTTTGGCAATGAAAAGATGGGTATACATGATTTTGCAGTAGTAGGTTATGATAGACAAGGGAAATTGCAGATACAAAAACAACGATTGAATTTTATGTCGAATATCAATGTAATTTACATGAAAAGTTATGGTATGTTTTTAGTGTTGGATGACGCAATGTATAACTCTATTTTTATACAAATGTTCGTTTTTGAAAATTATGACAAAGAGTTGTTTG
>WFQD01000276.1 GCA_015487265.1 Sulfurimonas sp.
AAATCTAAACCACGACTAGATAAAGATATTCAAAAATCCACCATAGCTACAAACTCTATAAATCATCTCAAAAGGAAGAAGAAAAATGTTGGAAATTAATCAGATGAAAGACCGTAATTTAGGTGTTTCTAGGCTTAACTTAATGCCGTTGGAGGTGCCCTTAATTTTGTAAAATGTCATACTCTGAGGGAATAATGGCTTGAAAGAGTGTATCGTTTATCGGTTTGTTTTGTGATTGATGAGAAAAAACGATGTGAATGCTATTTCCAAAATCATCTTTATAATCAAGGGCAACAATAAGACCATTTTTAACACTGATGGTATAAGTGTTCCCTTCTAATGTTGTGATGTAGGTGTCTTTGTTGATTTGTTTTGCATTTTTTATCATGTGAAAAAAATCAAAATTCGCGGGAATGTGTTTAATAATGGCTTGTTCTAGTTCTGGTTCAATGACAATGACTCTATTGTCTTTAATATAAATACTTTTCTTTATGGGGGTTTTGTAGAGCCACAATGCAGATTGCGGCTCTTTTGCTTGGAGAGAACCTGTATAAATAAGCTTTTTATTTTGTTCATCTGTAATTGTTTGTGTGAAATTTGCAGAAAAAGAGTGTAGTTGTATAAAATTTGCAAAAAGTGTGAGTGTAGAGAGAAAAAATAAAAGAAAAAAGCGCATTTGAAGCCTTAATTTTGGTTTTTAATGAGTTGAAGTATAACAAAAAGCTTGTTTATTAATCACACTTCATTATAGATAATGATATATATGCTAAAATGGCAACAATAAAATTGACAAGGTTGCACATGATAGAATCATTTATGGGAAAAGTTTTTGGTACTTCTAATGATCGTGAGTTAAAAAGATATTCAAAACGAGTTCAAAATATTAATGCACTTGAGAAAAAATATAGTGCGATGAGTGATGATGAGCTTCAAGCTGCGTTTGCAGTTTTAAAAGAGGCAGTTATAGAGAAGAAGAAAACTTTGAATGAAGCTTTAGAGGACTCTTTTGCTATAACACGTGAGGCAAGTAAAAGAGTTTTACAAATGCGCCATTTCGATGTGCAACTTATTGGTGGTATGGTACTGCATGAGGGCCGTATTGCTGAAATGAAAACAGGTGAAGGAAAAACGCTTGTCGCAACACTTGCTATTGTGTTAAATGCAATGCAAGGCAAGGGTGTGCATCTTGTGACTGTGAATGATTACCTCGCAGAAAGAGATGCTAAAGAGATGGGAATTTTATATAACTTTCTAGGCTTTAGTGTGGGAACTGTTTTGGAAACCAATAACGACCCTGCAAGCAAACAAGAAGCCTATAATGCAGATATTACTTATGGGACAAACAATGAATTTGGCTTTGATTACCTCAGAGACAATATGAGTTATTCTCGTGATGAGATGGTGCAACGTGAACATAATTTTGTTATTGTCGATGAAGTGGATTCTATTTTGATTGATGAAGCCAGAACACCACTGATTATCTCAGGGCCTACGAACAAAAGTATCCAGGACTATGCCGATGCCAATAGTATTGCATTAGCTTTGGAAAAAGAGAAACATTTTACCGTTGATGAAAAAGATAAAATTATTTTGATAACAGAAGAGGGTATTACCAAAGCAGAAGAGTTATTTCAAGTTGAAAATCTTTATAGTCCAGAAAATTCCTCTTTACCGCATTTATTAGATCAAGCACTCAAAGCAAATTATTTATTTGAAAGAGATGTAGATTATGTGGTGCATGATGGGGAAGTAGTTATTGTTGATGAATTTACTGGTCGTTTGAGTGAAGGAAGACGTTTTTCTGAAGGTTTACACCAAGCTTTAGAGGCAAAAGAAAAAGTTGAAATAAAAGAAGAAACGCAGACATTAGCAGATATTACTTTTCAAAACTATTTTAGAATGTATGATAAACTCGCAGGAATGACAGGAACAGCGCAAACAGAAGCAACAGAGTTTGCGGAAATTTATAATCTTGATGTTATCTCTATTCCAACAAATATCCCAATCAGTAGAGTAGATTTAAACGACTTAATTTATAAAACAGAAGCGGAAAAATTTGATGCAGTGATAGCAACTGTGAAAAAATTGAGTAAAACAGGACAACCTGTTTTGATAGGAACAGCTTCAATTGAGAAATCTGAACTTTTACATAGTGTTTTGAAAAAAGAAAAAATTGCCCACACAGTGCTCAATGCAAAAAATCATGCACAAGAGGGTGAGATTATTAAATCGGCTGGGGCAAAAGGGGCTGTGACTATTGCAACAAATATGGCAGGACGTGGTGTTGATATTAAAGTGAGTGATGAAGTAAAAGCACTTGGTGGTTTATATATCATTGGAACAGAACGCCATGAAAACCGTCGTATAGACAATCAGCTCCGTGGACGTTCAGGGCGTCAAGGTGATGCAGGAACAACACAGTTTTACCTCTCTTTAGAAGATAATTTACTACGTATTTTTGGAAGTGATAAAATTAAGTCTATTATGGAACGTCTTGGTGTTGAAGATGGTGAATACATTGAGTCTAGCATGGTCACTCGTGCTGTTGAAAAAGCACAGAAAAAAGTCGAAAATATGCACTATGAGGGTCGTAAACAGATTGTTGAATATGATGATGTTGCGAATGAACAGCGTAAAATTGTCTATAAATTTAGAAATCAACTGCTCTCTAAAGAGTATGATATTGACACAAAAATTATAGAAGTAAGAAAAGAGTATGTTGAACATATACTGCAAAAGGCAGATATTTTTGAAGGTGCAGAAAAAGAAGACTTTAATGTGACACTTTTAGCAGAGATGCTTAAAGAGGAGACGAATTATGATCTTGATGCGAGTTTACTTGAAGGTTTAGAGTATGAAGCTGTTTTTGAAAAGTTAGAAGCATTACTTCAAGAATCTTATGAAGAGAAAATGAGTGTCATCGATAAAAATGTACGTACAGATATAGAAAAAGAGTTGTATCTGAAAGAGTTAGATAGTGCATGGAGAGAACATCTTTACTCTATGGATAATATGAAAACAGGTATTCGTCTACGTGCTTACAATCAAAAAGATCCTTTAGTAGAGTATAAAAAAGAGAGTTTTAACCTCTTTAGAGAATTGATTAATGATATTAAATTTAACACAATTAAAACACTGCATCTGATTCAATTTCAATTAGAATCTCCAGAAGAAGAAGCACAAAAGATAGCAGAAGAACTGAAAAGACAAAAAGAGTTAGATGCACAATCGATGCAACTCAATCTCTCTCGATCAGAAGATTCTCTACAAAAGCCAGAGAAAAAAGTAGCTCGAAATGAGCCATGTCCATGTGGCAGCGGTAAAAAATATAAACAATGCTGTGGGAAAAGTGGTCCTAAAAAAGGTGTTTTTGCCTCTTGAAAAACTCCATCGTTGTCTATTTAGTGCGAAGGTTCTTGCGTTTTGACAAAGAGCAACCTTTTATCTTTTTATCGGCACTACTTGCATTTTTAGGGATAACTTTAGGTGTTATGGTACTCCTGATTGCCATGGCTCTTATGAATGGTTTTGATAAAGAGTTTAAGAAAAAACTCACTGTTATGAATTATCCTTTAACGATTGTGCCGAAGTTTTATGGTGCAGTCAATGAAAATTTATTAATTGATTTAGAAAATAAATTTCCTCATCTAAAATTTAGCCCTTATGTACAGGCATCTGTTATGACACGTATGGGAAGAAAAATTGAAGGTGGGTATCTTTTTGGTGTTAATTTTGATGATGAAGTGAATGTCAATAGTGTTATTCAAAAAGCACGCAAAAACCATCATTTTCAAAAATTTGAAGTGATGGTTGGAAAAAGTCTCAAAGATGAGTTTTCTCTTGCGTTTGATGACAAGCTTATGTATATTTTTACACAAGTAGAACCTGGTGGGCTTTCGATGGCTCCAAAAGTAAAGCGACTGAAAATAAAATCTATTTTTGATTCTGGACTAACAGCATATGATAAAGCCTATAGTTATACCACTCTGCAATCATTACAGCTTATTTTACATATACCCTATAATCAATACAATGGTATTCATATCTACTCTGAGCATCCAAAACAGGATATCGCGAAAATAAAAAAGGACTTACCTTTTAATGTAAGTATCCGTGGTTGGTGGGAAGATAACTTGAATTTTTTTGCAGCACTTGAGATGGAAAAAGCTTCGCTCTTTATTGTCTTAATGCTTATTATATTAACTGCTTCTATTAATATTATCTCCTCTTTATTGATGACGGTGATGAATAGAAGAGGGGAGATTGCACTTCTTTTATCACTAGGAGCTACAAAAATTGAGATTAAAAAAGTTTTTTTATATCTGGGTGTTGTGATTGGCATTGGTGGAATTGTAGCTGGTGTTTTTTTAGGTTTGAGCGGTATTTGGATTTTTAGTACTTTTGATATTGTTTCATTACCAAAAGATGTTTATCCTACAACAACCTTGCCACTTGATTTGAGTCTTCAAGATTTTCTTTTTATAGTGTCTGGTGCCTTTGCTATTGTTGTTTTATCTTCTTATTATCCTGCAAAGAAAGCGAGTGAAGTAGATATTTTAACTGTTTTGAGAAACGAGTAGTTATTTTTTTTCTTTTTTATCCGGTGTCACAATATCTGAAATAATTGTAAATGGCAGGAGAATAGTTCTTTTGAGAATATTGAAAGGAGCTACAGCAATATCTCTTGCTAAGAGCGAGTGAATTATTGGATTTGAAAGTTTCCCGGTAATTTTCATACTTGTTGAAATACTATCTTTATCAAATAAAATATAGCCTACAAGAGGGATTTTACTTACATTACTACCTAAGTCTGTTTTTAAGTTGAGTGTCATATCAATCGTATCTTTTCCCCAATCAGCAGTGCCTTTTCCTAGTATGTCAAGCTCTTTAGAATCTAGAGAGAAATCAGAAATCGTAAAAAACCCATCTTTAGCATTAAATTTTGCATAAGCCGTTTGTACTTTGAGCCCATGTTCATTATAATCAGGCAAAGAGAATGTGAGCAAAGAGGGAACAGTGTTAATAAAGGCAAGAATATTATTGAGGAGTTTATAATCTACGACTGTTGTATCATGAATATACAATGCACCATTGAAATCATCCAAAGAACCTTTCATAGAGAATTCTAATGATCCACCTTGAAACTGAGAGAGGGAAAAGAGATGTTCCATAAATGTATCATTGAAATTTTTTCCATAAAGATAAAAAATATCATTTTTAATCTGAAAACCTGCAACTCCTTTGTCATGTTTGAGTTGTATTGTTGTGTTATTGCTATCTGATTGCAGAGCAATAGTATCGGAGAGAATTTTTCGTGTTGGTGTGAGTTGCAATGCAACATTTTTAGCATTAAGAAAAATTGTTTTTTGTTTTGATTTTGTTTGTGGCAGCTGTACATTTTCTTTTATTTTTAAAAGCTCTTGGAGATCTAACATACAATTTTTCATCGTGATATTGACTGTATCATCAATGTCTATTTTCATTGTGTCATTGACAGTGATATTGCTTTCTTTGTCATTTATAGTTGCTTTAATAAAATACTTTTTTATATTTTGATGATGAAGAATAAGAAAAGGATATGGATAATCAAGGATGGCATTCACATATATCGTTTTATCTTTTTCCTTGTTTGCTATACTCACTTTTCCTTGTGTAATTTTAAGCTTTTGAAGTAAAGGAGAGTTTTTGACGAGTTTGCTGAGGGATTTTACTTTTAATTTCCAAGAATTATCTCTTATAAGTAACTTCGTATCGAAGGTGCTTGTGCTTAAAGTGAGCAATGATGGAGTTGTTTGAAGTTGTAAATCTATATTGTTTTGTTTGTAAATAGAGAGATTTTTATCAATGATATTGAGATAATTGAGGTGTATTGGATTGATTGAACTCTCTATATTATAGTTAAAATCAAGTTGTGTATAGAGCATATTATCTATATTGATATTCAATTTATGAAATTGTAATATCTGAGATGTACTTTCAAGGAAAAAATGTGCAAGTTGTATCTGGGTTCCATTAAAATCAAATCTCAGTTTGTTATCTGAAGAGAGTGTCAGTTTTTTATTGTAATTGAGTTTGAAATGTGTATTGGAATTTTTTAAAAGTAAATGGTTGTATTGAAAAGATAAAATATCCACATCAAAAGAGGCAGTTTGTTTTCTTAAATCAATAGTCCCATCAATATAGCCATTTGTAAGGCTTGGACTTTCGAAGTATGTTGTTGGTAAGTGGAGCATAAGGGTGTTTAAGTTAAACGGAAACTCTAGTGCATTGAGCATCACTTTTTTATTATTTATAAGCCAGCTTGATTTATTGACAAGGATGGTATCATTTTGCGGAGCAATAGTGTAGAGAATATGCAAAGGTTTTTTGAAAAGTTTTGTTTTTTTCTCAGGAATTTCTATTTTTGAAAAATCAAAGGCAATTGTTCCTGCTGATTTTTTTGCATTATAAACAACATTGACTTTTGCATCTGCAATATCTTTGTAAGATGCGAGCATATCACGAATGTGCACATCATAATTGTTAAGTTTTATGAGTGCTTTGTGTACATCTATATTTAAACCAAGATAATCAAAATTCGCATTTTGGGTGTAAAAACTCCCTTTTGCACTCACATCTATGTTTCTCAACCCTACTGTAATCTTGAGTTTTGTTGTGACTTTACCTGTATGTTGTAAAAAAGGGAGCTTTATTTTGTAGGTGTTCAAAATATTGAGGACATCTTTGTTAAGCATGCCATCATCAAACAAAAGATGTAGTGTTAAAAGTTCTTCTTTTTTCGTAAAATCTATTTTTAACCAACTTTTGTCAAGATACATCCCATAGGAATAGGCTTGTTGTGGTCTGATATAAAGCACACCTTTTTTAAATTGAAGCTGCGTTTGTTGGGTATGGATGGCATCAAGTTTTTGGTTGTATTTATAGTTGAGTTTATGGAGTGTTGCATCAACTCTGAAGTTGCGAAGTGCATTTTCTAAATGGTTTATATCAAGGCTTCCATAGGCATTTTTTATACTTAAATAGTCCATATTAATGGCATCAAGCAACCAGTACTTTACAGCTTTTGGAGGGTGCAAAGTATTGACTAAATAGTCTATACTTTTTATCTTTTTATGATTTTTTATACGATAATTGAGATGTGTATTGTTGAGTATTGCAAAAGTGGTGAGACTGATGTCTTTTTGTACTTGCATGGCAATTTTACTATACATTTTGAAATCATCTTTATGAAGATAAATATTACCTTGAAAAGCAATTTTTTTCCCATGGATACGAGCATTTTTAATATGAAGTTGTAGATAGTTTTGAGTAATTTTTAGCGAACTGTTGAGATCAAAGGTTTGAGAAGAAAGTTGTAGATACCCTTCTTCTCCTTCTTTGTAAAATACAGAGGCATGGGTGTCAGCACTCTCGAAGGATTCAATAGTAAGAGTGTGTAACACTGTATTTGTAAGAAGCAACTTTTTTACAGAGCTTTGGAACAGTTGTAAATCCATTTTGAAAGGTTTTGCATTTTTATGAGGAGACAGTGTAATTTTTTTTATAGATACATCGAGTTTTTCATTCCATTTAATGTATAATTCTTTTGCATGGATATTTTGAATATTTAGTGTGTCTAAATAGAGTCCATTTTGTAAAATAATAAAAATTGCACCAAAAGAGAGTAGTATGAAAGTAAAGATACTGAGTATAACAAAGTATGTTTTTGAAATAGTTTTAATAATCAGTGTATCATTCATGTATTACCTAAATCAGCCTATTAACTCAGCAAAAATATTTTATGTGCCTAATGGTTCTATTAACAAGATTATAACACATTTAAAACAGGATAATAATCAAATCAGTAAAATAGATGCTTA
>WFQD01000277.1 GCA_015487265.1 Sulfurimonas sp.
ATATCTACTTTCCCATACACATAAACTTGTGTCGTATCAAAATCTGGAAAAAGTTGAAATTTCGAGTGTTTCATCATGCTATAAGTCGCCAAAATAATACTCACAACTATAACAAATAAAGAGAGATGTTTTTTTCTAAAAACAAAGTGTAATATCTTGTCATAAAAACGGTACATCTTTGCCCAAAATGTTTTTGTAAAACTCCCCTCTTTGGAGATCTTTAAAAAATCATATGCATGCAGTGGTAAAAAATAGAATGCTTCAAACAAAGAAGAGAGCAAAAGTACAGTTATCATAATAGGAATAATTTTTATAAACATCCCCATACTTCCTGTCATTAAAAGCATAGGTAAAAATGCAAAAACAGTTGTTAAGGTTGCGGCTAAGACAGCGGGGAACATCTCAGTTGCTCCAAGAATTACCGCTTCACGTCGCTCCATCCCATTTTCTAAATGTCTGTAAATATTTTCTCCCACAACAATTGCCTCATCCACAAGCATTCCAAGTGCTATAAGTGCACCTAAAAGCGAGAGCATATTGAGACTATTGCCGAGTGACTCTGTTGCAATGAGCCCTATCATAAAACTCACAGGAATCCCTACAGCAACAACAACTGCAATCCCTCTATTGATAAAAATCAGCATTGCTAAAAAGACTAATATAAGTCCAAATACAATGTTAGAAACAACAACATTTAAACGATTTTTAATCCAAACAGAGGTATCTGTATAAATATCATAACTTAAATTTGGATGGAGCAGTTCCTCTTTTTTTAAAAGTTTACGTATCTGTTTCACAAGATCTATAGAGTTTCCATCTTTACTTTTTGTCACATTCACCGATATATTTCGTAAGCCATTATAGTGCGATAATTCTGCTGCATCACTCAGTTTAAATGCAACATCTGCAATATCACCTATGCGAAGTGAGAGCCCATTCACTTTTATAAGTGTGTTTTCTACACTCTTTTTATCTTTTTCTCCATTATATGTTGAAATATAGAGATGGTGTGCTTTTTCTTTGATTGTTCCAACAGGAAAAATGGAACTAATTTTTTCTATAGCAAGCACAACAGACTCAGGGTTCAAACCATAAGCCTGTATCTTTTGTGTATTTAAATTGATTTCAAGCTCTTCATCTGCATCACCACGAATCGCAATCTCACTCAAATCTTTAAAAGCTGCTAATTTACTTTTTAACTCATCCGCTCTTTGTAAAAGCTCTGCTGTACTGACATCCCCAGCTAATGCAATAAGCACAAGTGGAAAGGTATGTTTTTTGATGACCGCAATAGGTTCATTCATATCTGCAGGTAAATCTTTTTTTACTTTTGCAACAACATCTTTGACATCATTTAAAACATCCTCATTTTGCGAACCTGTTTTAATATCTGCAATAATAGAAAAAGAACCATTTTTAATGGTCGTTTTAAGCTCTTGGAGTTCATCTATATTTTGCAAATCATCTTCAATTGTTTTGACAACCATTTTGTCTAAAACATCAGCAGATGTTCCTGCATAGCCACCTGTTATAGCTATTTTATCTAAACTCATTGGTGGGAATATCTCTTTGGGAATATTTATATATGCAAAAAGAGAAAGCATAAAAATAAACAGCAACAAAATATGGTTTAACAGCGGTTTGTTAATCGAAAATTCTACAAACTTTCTAATCATATGTTCATCCTAAAAAATTGTATCGAGGATTTGATTTTTAAATTTAATTGATTCAACGGAAGCACTTATAATTTTATTTTCTTCTTTGAGTGTATTATATTCAATCTGAAGTTTATATATTGCTCGACTTTTAAAGTAAATTTGTTGTTGAATATATAATTTAGGAAAAACCAACATCCCTACAAAAGTGAGTGTCAAAAGTGTATAGGTAAAATAAGCAAAACCCAATCTTTTTTTCGGGGCAATAACAGTTGCAACTTCTTCTAAAAGTTCTGCTTTATCACTCATAATGTTCCATTTGAAACAGACGAAGTTTCGCACTTCTACTTCTTATATTTTCTTGAATCTCATCTGCTTGTGCCATCAATGGTTTGCGCGATATAATCTTGCCTAAGGCATGGTTGTTCCCACAACTACACCGCATCGCTTCAGCAGGACAAATACATGATTTACTCCATTGTACAAATGTTTTTTTCACAATTCTATCTTCAAGTGAGTGAAAGGAGATAATCGCTATTTTTGCATTTTCAAGCTGTGCCTTTTCTAAGGCAGCCAACAAGTTTTTTAGCTCCCCTAACTCATCATTAACCTCTATACGTATTGCTTGCATAAGGAGTGTAGCTGGATGTATTTTTTTACCTCTTGGCATCTCACTTTTAAGTGCCTCAGCCAAAGATTTTGCAGAAGTAAAGGGGCGTAAATTGACTATTTTTGCAGCAATTTTTTTATAATTTCTCAGTTCACCATACTCTAATAAAATATGTTCAAGTGCCTCTTGTGAGTAGGTATTGACAACATCTGCTGCGTTTAAAGGGGCATCTTTATCCATACGCATATCAAGGGTATCACTTTCATAGGAAAAACCGCGTTCTTTGTGATCAAGTTGTAAAGAAGAGACACCAATATCAGCAAGAACACCTTTAATTTGGCTTGGGTCCACCTCTTGTAAAATCTCTTGCATCACTACAGAAAAGCGTCCCTTTTTTATTTGTACTCTTTCTTGAAATTTTGCTAATCTTTTTGTAGAAAAATCAATAGCAGTTTGATCTTGATCAATTGCAATGAGTCGAATGTTTGGATTGGCTTCTAAAAGTAAAGAGGAGTGACCACCATAGCCCATAGTACAATCAATAATAATTCCCTCTTTTATATCTTCAAAAGCAGATAAAACTTCACGATACAATACAGGGATATGAGGTATATCTTGCACATCTCACCTTTTTTAAACGAATTATACAGCAATTTTGTAAAATTTAATTATCTTGTGGGTATCATAATGCAAATATATATAGGGAAACGCAGACATGACAACACAAGCACTCCAGTTTAAGACAAGAACAGTTCCCCCTCATGGTAAAATTACAAAAGAAAATTTTAAAGATTTTGCACATACACATATACTCGTAGCAGAAGACAATCTTATCAACCAAAAAGTCATTAAAGGTTTACTTGCAGACACAGGCATAGAACTGACCATGGCAGAAGATGGGCAGGTTGCTATTGAACTCTTAAAAAAGAAGAGTAACTACTCCCTTATTTTAATGGATGCACATATGCCAAGGGTTGATGGGTTTGAGGCAACACGAAGAATTCGACAAAACTCCCAGTATAACCATATCCCCATCATTGCACTAAGTGGAGACATTGCCCCAGATGATGTAAAAAAAATGAAAGCTGCTGGCATGCAAGAACACCTTGCTAAACCACTAAAAATCTCTTCACTCTACGATGTTTTATATGCCTATAGCAAACAGACTGTATATAATGAGCATGTCCCATCTCTTGAACTTAATATACAAACAGGTCTTAGAATTTGTGGGAATGACAAGCAATTTTATAAAGAGATACTCAATGATTTTAGAAAAATGTATGAAGGTTCCACAGATCAGCTAGGAAAATATTTACAAAACAAACAGCTCAAAGAAGCAGATGCCCTTTTACTGGATATTGTCGGCTTAACCGCCAATCTCGGAGCGGACTCTTTTCATGCGATTGCAAAAAATATTAAAGCAGCCATTAAAGATACAAAAGAGCAAAGCTATCTCACCTTAATAGAACAGTATCAAGTTCAACTTGATCACCTTTTAGAAGAAATAAAAAAATATGGACAAAAATAAACCTATATGGCACTCATAGACCTACAAAAAATTTCAAAACACTACTCTGCACAAAAAATTCTCACCGAAGTCAATTTTCATGTCGATTCTGGTGAGCGAATTGTCATCATTGGAAAAAATGGCAGTGGCAAATCGACACTTATGAAAATTATCAATGGAACACTAAGCCCCGATAGTGGTCGGCGTATTACACAAAATGATTTAGAAATAAAAATGCTTGACCAACGACCTCATTTTGAAGAGGGACACACTGTTCGCCAAGCAGTTGAAGCAGGACTCAAAGAGTTAAACGCAGCAAAAGAGCGCTACAATGAACTCTCTTTAGCCCTTGGAGAAGATTTTGACAACAAAACACTCCTTGATGAACATGAAAAACTCTCTCGCTATATTGAACACCACAATGCTTGGAACTTAGACGATAAAATAGAACGCATTATGCAACATTTTAATTTGAAAGATTATGAAAGCAAACCCATTAGCCTTTTAAGTGGTGGTGAACAGCGCCGTGTTGCCCTTGCCTCTTTACTTTTACAAAAGCCAGATGTTCTCCTACTCGATGAGCCAACCAATCATCTTGATGTTTACATGGTTGCGTTTTTAGAAGAACTCATATTAAAAGAGAAATTTACATTAGTTTTCATCTCGCACGATAGATATTTTATTGATAAAATTGCCACAAAAAGTATAGAAGTTGATGAATGCACACTCCGTGAATATAGTGGTGGCTATAGTAATTATCTTACACAAAAAGCAGAATTTATACGCACACTCCAAAAACAACACGAAAACCTCCTAGGGGTGCTTAAGCGCGAAAATGAGTGGTTTGCCCGTGGTGTCCGTGCCCGCCTCAAACGCAACGAAGGACGTAAAGAACGCCTTATGCAACTCAGAGAAGAGGCAAAAACAAATCCTGCCAAAATAAGAAAAATGTCTGTAGAGTTACAACGCGAAGCAAAGCATTTTAATCGTGACAAAAGCATTAACAAACAAAAAATGCTTTTTGAGGTAGAAAACCTCAGTTTACAACTTGGAGATAAAGTACTTTTAAGCAACTTCACAACTCGCATACTTCAAAAAGATGTTATTGCTATTGTAGGTCCTAACGGCAGTGGCAAATCAACTCTTTTAAAAGCACTCTTAGGCAGAATTCCCCCAAGTGCAGGAGTCATTAAAAGAGGAGAGTTTAAAGTAGGCTATTTTGATCAACACCGAGAAATGCTTGATGATGATAAAAATCTCATAGAAACATTTTGCCCCCATGGAGGCGATAGAGTGCAAGTAAGAGGAAGCGATTTACATGTTTATGGCTACCTTAAAAATTTTCTTTTTCCACGAGAATTTTTAGAAAAAAAAGTCGGGGTACTCAGTGGTGGAGAAAAAAACCGTGTCGCCCTTGCCCTGCTTTTTACCAAAGATGTCGATATTTTAATTCTTGATGAGCCGACGAATGACTTAGATATTCCAACTATCAATATTTTAGAAGAGCATTTAACAAACTTTGCAGGTGCAGTTATCATTGTCTCACACGATAGATACTTTGTCGATAAAATTGCAAAAAAACTTTTTATTTTTAAAGCTGACAAAACCATAGAAGAGTCCTACCAGCAATATAGTGAGTACTTAGAACTTGAAAGCGAATTGGCAGAGCTAAGTAGTATGCAAGAGCAATCACAAACAGTGCCAAAAGAGCCAAAAAGAGTGAAAGAAAAAGCCTTAAAACTTACTTTTAAAGAGAAAATGGCACTCGAAGAGTTACCAGATATAATTGAAGCATTAGAAGAAGAGATAGCCCTCAAAAATGCGTGCCTCGCAGACCCAAAATGTTATGAAGAGCGAGGCATTCATGTCTTAGCCAAAGAGTTAGCCGAAATAGAAGAAAAGTATGAACTTAAAGTTGAAGAACTCTTAACTATACAAGAAAAAGAAGAAGAGATAAACTCTTAATCTTTTTTTATTTTTGTGCTTCTTTTAAAGAGTCTGCAATTAAAAATGCAAGTTCTAAGGATTGATCTGCATTTAAACGCGGGTCACAGTGTGTATGGTAACGAGAACTTAAATCCTCTTCAGTCACCGTAAAACTACCACCAATACACTCAGTTACATTTTTACCAGTCATCTCTAAATGCACACCACCGGCATGTGTTCCCTCAGCTTTGTGCACTTGAAAAAACTCTTTCATTTCTGTTAAAATATTATCGACTGGACGTGTTTTATAGTTGTTGGAAGATTTAATGGTATTGCCGTGCATTGGGTCACAAGACCATACAACTTTCATCCCTTCTCGCTCAACAGCTTTGATTAAAGCAGGCAGTCCATCACCTACTTTTCCAGCACCCATACGCACAATAACATTGAGTCTTCCTGCTTCATTTTCAGGGTTGAGTGCTTGACAAAGTTGAATCAACTCTTCTGGGTCCATAGAAGGACCAGCTTTCACACCAATAGGGTTTTTCACCCCACGAAGGTACTCTACATGTGCCCCATCAAGTTGTCGAGTTCTATCACCTATCCATAGCATATGGGCTGATGTATCATACCAATCGCCACTTATAGAATCTTTACGGGTAAAAGCCTCTTCATAAGGAAGTAAAAGTGCCTCATGAGAAGTATAAAAATCAGTCTCACGGAGTGTTCTGTATGTCTTAGAAGTCACACCACAAGCTTCCATAAACTGTAAAGATTTCCCAATCTCTTCTGCTAAAGCCTCATACTTTTTCGTCTGTTCACCTTGATGTGCGAAATCTTGTGTCCATTGATGTACCTTGTGTAAATCAGCTAAACCACCAGAGGCAAATGCACGGAGTAAGTTTTGTGTTGCCGAGGCTTGATTATATGCTCGAATCATTCTTTCAGGGTCTGGCACACGAGCCTCAGGAGTAAACTCAGAACCATTAATAATATCACCACGATAGGAATCAAGTGTAACATCTCCCAAAGTTTCTGTGTTACTTGAACGCGGCTTTGCAAATTGACCTGCCATACGTCCAACTTTAACAACAGGCAAACCTCCTGCATAGGTCATGACAACAGCCATCTGCATCATTGCTTTAAAACTATCTCGGATGTTATCTGCATGAAATTCTGAAAAGCTCTCTGCACAATCACCACCTTGCAGTAAAAAAGCTTCTCCATTTGCAACATTTGCAAGTTGTGCTTTTAAAGAACGTGCTTCTCCTGCAAACACTAAAGGTGGGTAATGTTTCAACTCTGCTAAAACATTATTTAATGCTGTTTGATCAGGATAAGTTGGTTGTTGTAAAATCGGTTTATTTCTCCAACTTGATGGGCTCCAAGTACTCATATTATAGGCCTTCATAAATTATTTTTCTGAATTTTATCTAAAAAAAGTTTCATTTATGCTTTTATGAGTATAATAACGAAATATATTGCCACAAGGTTTTCCTATGCAAAAAAAAGAACTCATAACATTAATAGATAAAATGTGTAAAGAGTTACTCCTTATTATTGATGAGCAAGAGCAAGAGGCGACAATGTCACAAGTTGCCAATTATCTCAAAGAATCCGCAGAACTTATCACTACTATAGAGGAAGAAAAAATGAGTCTGGCAGGGTATGCCGAGTCACTTTTTCATAATGCTTATGAAGATATTGCAAAAAAAAGCTTAGCATCTTACAAACAAACCAACACAAACATAGAAAGACTTGCAGAACTTCATGAAAGTACACTGGAACAGTGTTCCAAAACTCATATTGACATTCCAAACATTACAAATCGTTTCAATGAAATTCAAGAACATATGACATCTGAAGTGATGAAAGCCAACAAAGTCATCTCACAACTCACAGCACAAGTCCATGAACTCGAACAAAAAACAAACATAGATGCCTTAACAAAAATTTTCAATAAACGTGCTTTGATGACCTACCTTGACACACTATGTAACAACAAAAAGCATCCATTTAATTTTCATCTTTTAGTCATTGATATTGATGATTTTAAAAAAATTAATGACCAGTATGGGCATGTCGCAGGTGACAAAGTCCTTATATATATAGCAAATATTTTGAAAAAAACACTCAGGGATGGTGATAAAGTCTTTCGATTTGGTGGTGAAGAGTTTGTTGTAGCATTAAATAGAATAGATGATGAGCATTGTCTCATAGCAACACAAAGACTTTTAAACCTCGTACGAACAAATAAACTCCACTACAAAAACAGCACCCTCCAAGCGACTATTAGTATTGGGGCAACAAAATTTATACAAGGGGACACTCCTGATACACTCCTCTCCCGAGCAGACAAAGCACTCTATGTCGCAAAAAACAATGGGAAAGATCAACTGCATACGGAGACAGAAAATGGACTTTAATTATTTTGACCTTATAGCAGCATCTATTATTTTGCTGCTTGGGCTTAAAGGGATTATCAACGGATTTTTTAAAGAACTTTTTGGTTTAATTGGAATTATTGGTGGTATTTTTGTCGCTTCACGTATGGGAAATCAGGTGGGGCAGTACCTCAGTGACCTTATATTTAAGTTTGATAATACCGCAGCAATTAACTTTACAGGCTTTCTTGCAACACTCATTGCCATTTGGTTACTCATGATTTTACTCGGTGCAGTATTCAAAAAACTGAGTTCGCTCAGTGGTCTTGGACTTATGGACAGACTGTTTGGTTTTGTTTTTGGAGCAAGTAAGTTTTTTCTTATTACCTCAGTCATTGCATTTTCACTGCACAATATTAAAGCACTCAAAAGTACACTTGACACTTCCCTTAAAAAAAGTATGCTCTTTCCTGTTTTTGTCTCAACGGGAGCCTATATCATGAAGATGGATCCAACCCAATTGAGTCAAGGGCTTGATAACAGCATTCAAGATACCAATAAAAAAATAAAGCAGAGTGTCGATCAACACATTAAAAAAAATATCCAAGAGATACAAGCAACAGTAAAAGACACCATGCAAGGAACTCACTAGATGTCTAACCTTACAACCAATTTTGATGATAGAACCATTGAGTACCAGCAACTTTTAGAAGATTTTAAAATGCTACTCAAAAAAAATGGTTTAAAATTTACCATCCAAAGAGAAGTCATTCTTGAAATGCTCTACAACTCTGATGAGCATCTCACACCAGAGTCTTTGCACCATCTCATACAAGAGAAGCATTCAAACCTCAAAACAGGTATTGCGACAGTTTATAGAACATTAGCACTTTTGGAAGACTCTCACATGGTAACTTCACTCTCCTTTGGTGCCCAAGGGAAAAAGTACGAACTTGGTGCAAAAGAACATCATGATCATCTCATTTGTACAGAGTGTGGAACGATTACAGAGTTTGTAGATGAAGACATCGAAAAACGCCAACATGCCATTACAGATGAGCTTGGATTTCAAATGAGTGAACACTCTATGCAGATATACGGCATCTGTAAAAACTGCCAAAATAAATAACTTTAACGAAGGAATAGTATTGCCACTAACAAACAAATATATACAACAAAGA
>WFQD01000278.1 GCA_015487265.1 Sulfurimonas sp.
ATATTATGTCAATTATTATAAAAAATGCAGAAAACTTTTTTGAGAGATTTGAGAAAAAATGTGAGATTTGGGCTGAAAAATTATTTTGATTTTTTAGCACTTTCTCTTTGTTCTGATTTTGTTTTATGGTAACCACCAAATATAAATATCAAAAACAAAACAAAGAGACCACTCATGATATAATCAAGCATGATTATGACTCAAAGGTAGAAAAGTTTTGACGGATGGCATCATAAAGTACAATCCCTGTGCTAATAGCAAGATTAAGGCTTCGCCCCTCTTTTGTCATAGGTATTGTGATATTTCGCTCTTTATACTTGTTGAGAATTTCTTCTGGAATACCCGCGGTTTCACTCCCAAAAAAGATAAAATCCCCCTCTTTAAAATCGCTCTCAAAATAGGGTCGATCTGTTTTTGTTGTCGCAAAATGTGCATTATCGCTAATTTCATTGTGTGTAAAAAATTCATCTATACTCTCCCACACATGCAAATCAAGCTTTTCCCAGTAATCAAGCCCAGCACGGCGTACTGCTTTTTCATCTATATCAAAACCTATGGGCTTAATAAGATGTAAAGAGGCTCCTGCGTTTACACAAAGTCTTCCGATTGCACCTGTGTTATTAGGGATTTGCGGATTGACTAAAACAAGATTAAAAGCCATCTTAAAAAATTACCGTTTTGTTTGCATAGACAAAAATTCTATCTTCAAGGGCTAATTTAAGGGCACGAGAGAGTACCACTTTTTCTACATCACGACCTGAACGTTGCATATCTTTCCAACTATACGCATGATTGACATGTTTTACTTCTTGCGCGATAATTGGACCTTCATCAAGATTATTGTTTACAAAGTGTGCTGTAGCACCAATGATTTTTACCCCTCTATCATAGGCTTGTTTGTAAGGATTTGCCCCTATAAACGCAGGGAGAAAAGAGTGATGAATATTGATGATTTTATCTTCAAAGGCTTTGACAAAATTGGGTGTTAAAATACGCATATATTTTGCTAAAACAATATAATCAACATCCTCATAGCTTTGAATTGCTTCTATGATTTTATTTTCATGTTCATGGCGTTCAAGATTTTCATGTGAAATTGTAATATAGGGAATATTAAACTTACTGACAACGGATTCAAGTTTATCATAGTTAGAAACTACTGCTAAAATATTAGCATCCAATTCCCCTGACTCATGACGAATTAAAATATCTCCCAAAGCATGTAACTCTTTTGTTGCCATGATAATAATATTTTTTTTCTTTGGTTCAATCACTTTTATACTTGAGTTTTGAGGGAGTACTGCTTTGATTGCAGTGTGCAATGCTTCTTTATCAATATCCCCATCAACTACACTCCGCATAAAAAATTTGTTATTATCTTTATCTACAAATTCACTGTTGGAGATAATATTTAAATCTTTCTCAAAAAAAATTGTCGAAACCTTATATACGAGTCCTTTTTCGTCATTTGCATCAATTAATACACGGTACTTACTCATCTGTGTTTTCCTTCTATCTTCTCTAAACGAGCATCAATTGTTGCGAGGACATACTCTAAAAAATTCAGAGTCATATCTACTTTTGCTTCAATATTTTTGTTGTTTGGTGCCTGAAAACCTTCAAAAAGGACAAGTAATCGTTCACGTATAGAAGCAAGGTACATCACTTCGCTGTCTATATTTGTTTGTGTATTGAGAAGTGTTGTTTCGCTCTCTTGTGTTTCTTCAGAAGAGAGATGCTCCACAGACTTTTTCTCTTTCACTTCAAAACCTTCAGAGATATTGTTAATAGCCTCTTTTGGAATCTCTTCTTCCATCTCTGCTAATGTTGAAAGTATTACATCTTTTAATTCCATGCTTTTAACAACCACCTTTCAAATTCATTATACTCGACTTCTGATTCCATTTTTAAAAAAAACTCTTTCATTTGAGCATTCACATTTAAAAATTTTTTTCTCATCCCAGAGAGTCTTCGTATCGCTATCTTCGCATCGCTATTGTGCGGATCTTTTTTTAGCACTTCTTTATAAATATCGAGTGCTTCTTCTTTTAAGCCTTGAAGTTCATAGATATTTGCTAAAGTAAGTGTCTGCATTGCGTTTTCTTATCGCTCTATATAGTTGGCAATAATAGAACCCATTTCACTTGTAGAACAGATTTCTTTTGCATCAAATTGTGCTAAATCACCTGTTCTATACCCTTCACTCAGTGCTTTTTTAATCGCATTATCAATCTTATCTGCTGCCTGCGTTTCACCAAGTGCAAAACGCAGCATCATAGAAGCAGAAGCAATAGTAGCTATTGGGTTTGCAATCCCCTGCCCTGCAATATCAGGTGCAGAACCATGAATAGGCTCATACACTCCTATTTTATCACCAACCGAAGCGGATGGTAAAAGTCCAATAGAACCACATAGCATAGAAGCTTCATCACTTAAAATATCACCAAAAATATTGCCTGTAAGCATAACATCAAACTGTTTTGGGTTTAAAACAAGTTGCATAGCCGCATTATCTACATACATATGTGAGAGTTCTACATCTAGATACTCTTTTGCTACTTCTGTAACTACATCACGCCACAATTGCGAAACATCTAAAACATTTGCTTTGTCAATAGAACAGACTTTTTTGTTGCGTTTTTGTGCGATTTTAAAAGCATGGTGTGCAATGCGAACAATCTCATCACGAGAATATACCATGGTATTCCACCCTTTTTCTTCAGTACGACCTTTTGGCTCTCCAAAATAGATACCACCAATTAGTTCACGCACAACCATAATATCGACACCATTAATGATTTCAGGTTTTAATGAAGAGGCATTAATAAGCTCATCATACACAACAGCAGGACGTAAGTTTGCATAGACACCGAGCTCTTTTCTAAAACGCAAAAGTCCACTCTCTGGGCGTTTTTCACGAGGGAGGCTATCCCATTTTGGGCCACCAATCGCACCAAAAAGTACAGCATCGGAGTTTAAAGATTTTGTAATTGTCTCTTGAGGGAGTGGGTCTCCCTCGATATCGTAGGCAATACCACCCATAAGAGCTTCATCATAGTTAAAATGAAAATCACAACTTGAAGCCACTGCATCTAAAACTTTTACCGCTTCATCGACGATTTCAGGACCAATTCCATCACCTTTAATAAGTGTAATTTTGTAGTTTTTCATTATTTCCCTTCTACTTCATTTTTTGCAAAATTCATTAATCCGCCAGCATCTAAAAGCTCTTGCATAAATGCAGGAATAGGTGTGAAGTTGTATGTTTTATTTGTTGATTTGTTTGTGATTGTACCAGCATTCATATCTATACTGATTTGATGTCCCTCTTTTATTTCTGCACTCTGTGGAAGTTCAAAAATAGGAAGTCCCATGTTAAAAGCATTTCTATAAAAAATTCTTGCAAAAGTTGGGGCAATAACAGCAGCAATTCCAGCAGCTTTCAGGGCAATAGGAGCATGTTCACGAGAACTTCCACACCCAAAATTTTCACCTGCGACAATAACATCACCAGGACTCATTTTATTTACAAATTCAGGGTCTGCATCTTCCATCACATGTTTTGCCAGCTCTTCTGGAACTGAAGTGTTTAAATAGCGTGCTGCTATGATTAAATCTGTGTCTATATCTTTACCAAATGTCCAAACATTTGCATCAATATTTGCTTTTTTCATATACAATCCTAAATTATATTTCTTATAATTTTGCGATTATATCTAAAAAGTAATTAATTTTCTATTTTATAGACTTGTGAAGCTTTGTTTCCATCTTTAATAATCTGCACTCTATCGCCTATAGCAAAACCTTTTCCCTTTACAACAACAACGACATGTTCACCATTTTCAAGTGCAACAGTTAATTCATCTGCATTGGCTTTTGCTATTTCACTTCCTGCATAGCCACCAGCTAAACCACCACCAAGTGCTGCTAAAGTACTTCCATTACCTTGTCCTACTGTACTACCAAGTACGGCACCAACGATAGCTCCAAGAAATTTTCCTGCTCCACTATCACTTATAACAACAGGGCGTTCTCTAATGACAGTACCAATTTGGTATCTTTTAATACTGCTATAACTATTCCCATCATATTCTGGTCCATTGTTTGTTGCACAAGCACTCAAAAACAGCAATGCTGTTAATGTACTCATTAAAATTTTTTTATTCATTTTCTCTACCTTTTAAGATTATTTGTTGTTTGGAGCATCTGATCACTTGCTGTAATAATTTTTGAGTTTGAGTCATATGCCCGTTGTCCCGTAATGAGGTCTGTAAGCTCCACTACAAGTTGCACATTACTTAATTCTACAAATCCCTGTCTTAAAGTACCGAGTCCATTTAGCCCTGGTGTTCCACTCACTGGTTGCCCCGAGCTCCCTGTTTCAGTATATAAATTATTACCAAGAGCATGTAATCCTGCGGGATTTATAAAATTTGTCGTATTTATTTGTCCAATTTGGGTTGCCAATGCTTGTCCAGCTTGAATAACGGTCACAATACCATCACTTCCTATACTAATATTCGTTGCATTTGGAGGAATAACAATTTGTGGAATAAGTGTATACCCATCACTATTTACAACTGTCCCTGTATTATCAATTTTAAAAGCTCCATTTCTTGAATAGACTGGTGTTCCATCTGGAAGTTGCATCTCGAAAAAGCCTTGCCCAGTAATAGCAAGGTCAAGTTGATTGTTCGTTTGTTTGAGTGAACCTTCAGAAAAAATTTTATTGACTGCTGTCGGACGCACACCTAAACCTACTTCCATTCCTACTGGACTCTGTGTTGTGCTACTTGTTGATGTTCCTGCATATTCCATAACATTATACATTAAGTCTGCAAATTCTGCACGACTCTTTTTAAATCCTATAGTATTAACATTGGCAATATTATTGGCTATTGTATCAACTTGTGTTTGCATACCCAACATTCCTGTTGAGGCAGTGTAAAGTGATTGCATCATAATTTGTTCCTTTTTTAAGCTTTTCTTGCAAGTTTATTAATAGCATCCATGTTCATATCATCCATCTGTGTTCTCATGGCTTTTTGATACATTTCTACTAAACGATTCGTTTCTATAAGTTGTGTCATCATTTGCACTGCATTGACATTACTTTTTTCTACAAAACCTTGACGCACAGCATCACTATTTTCTAAAACATTTATCTTTTTTTGATCGGCAAATATATAAAGATTATCTCCCTCTTTTTTTAAGAGTTTAATGTTATCCGGCTGCACAATCATCAGTTTTGATGCTTGTGTTAAATTGACTGTATTTGGAATATTTGTGTACATTTGACCATTTTTATCAACTTCTAAAATAGAATTTTCAGAATCAATACGAATAAAATTATCTTTTTTTTGCGATTTAAAATAATCACTCGGCAATACAGGATAACCCTCTTTTGTCACTAAAGTTCCCTCATCATTGGTAGCGAAAGAACCATCACGAGTTAGTCTCACACCTTGTGGGGTCTTTACAGCGAAAAAAAGTCCCTCTTTCGCAATGGCAAAGTCAAGTGTATTGCTACTATTTTGTAGAGTTCCAAGAGAGTGGTTTGTGTAAGAGTCTACTATTTGTGGTGCTCTTGTTATCGTTCTGTTGAGAAATTGAGCTGCTTCTTTTGTGTTGTTTTGTAAGTCTAACTCATCGCGTTTTTCTTGGTAAATTCTCATAAAATCACCTACCACAAGATTGTCTTGTTTAAAACCTGCCGTATTCACATTTGCCAAATTATTTGCAATGGTATCAAGCCTGTTAAACTGAGTAACCATCCCTGCTGCTGCACTATAATAACCTGTTTGCATCATCTTTCCTTATTTCGTTAGTAAATATAAGCAAAGAGTGTGCCAGAATTTGCTTATTCAAGAATCAATCTTTGATTGTTTTAGGAGAAGTCTAATCTAACTTTAGCTAAAATACCTTATGCAAAACAATATTTTAAGTTCAGGATTTTCACTTGCTAAACACAAGGAACTCACTGGCGATGATTTTTATGATGTGAAGAGTATTGGACAACTGACAGTTGCTATCGTTTGTGATGGTGTTGGAAGTGCCACAGAAGGTGCGCAAGCGGCAAAACGAGTAACTAACTACCTCATAAACAATCTCAAAAAAAGACCAAAAACATGGAGTATTGAAAAATCAATTCTCTCCTTTACACAATCAATTAACTCTATATTGTATCAAGAATCACAAATAAACTATGAAAGTTCAGAACTTGTCACAACACTTACTATCGTGGTTATTGAAGGGAATCGTTTATATGGAGCGAATGTTGGAGATAGCCGTGTTTATTTGTATCGTGAATCACAACTTAATCAACTCTCTCATGACCATGCTATGGATGAAGTTGGATTTGAAAATGTTTTAACACAAGCCGTTGGCATTAGTAAAGATGTTACTCCTTATTATTTTGAAAACCTTGTACAAAAAGGGGATAAAATTTTACTTTGTAGTGATGGACTCTACAATGTCTTAGACAAAGAAGAAATCGAGGAAAACATTGATTTTGGAGCGCATTCACTAATAAAAAAAGCTTCTAAAAAAGAAACCGATAATTTACCCGATGATACAACAGCAGTTGTTGTTACAATAGGCGATGTCAGTGAAGCACAAATTCTCAAACAACAAAAACTCACTATCGCAGAATCTCTCAAAGAGAGGGATAATATTGATGGCTATATTTTAGAAAAATCACTCATTCAAAACAACAGAACATGGCTCTGTTCTAAAAAAACAAAACATTATGTTGTCAAGTTTGCCCCTCATGAAGCCCTTGAGAATGAAGCTATGTTAGATCTTTTTATAAAAGAAGCTTGGAACGCGAAAAGACTCAAAGCAAACTTTTTTCCAAAAGCAGTCATTCCAAAAAACAGAACCCACCGATACTATGTCATGCAACTTTTTAATGGTGAAGATTTAGATAGTTTTTTACAGCATAAGCATATTACTATTGATGATACTATTGAACTTGCTGCGACACTTATAAAAATGGCACAGTTTTTACTCAAATACGACCTTGTTCACGGTGACATCAAGCCACCAAATATTATGATTGCTAAAGATGATGATGAAAATTTACAGTTTAAAATTATAGACTTTGGAAGTATTACGGAAATTTTTTCTACTGATACACAAGCAGGAACACCCAGTTATCTCGCACCTGAAAGATTTCAAAATGAAGCCATTAGTGAATCGACTGAAATTTTTTCTATTGGGGTAACTCTTTATCTAGCTCTTACAGGAAAGTACCCTTATGGAGAGATAGAACCTTTTCAAAACCCAACATTTAAAGAGGCAAAAAAACCAAGTTTTTATAACAAAAACATTCCAAACTGGCTAGATAGTGTCATCTTGCGTTCTATTGCGATAGATAAAGAGAGAAGATACGAGCATTACTCAGAAATGGATTTTGAGTTAAAGTACCCACAAAAAGTAAAGCCTTTTTTTGCAAAGAACCTTAGCATTATGGAACGTTCCCCTCTGATGTTTTATAGAACAGGTTTTATCATCATGAGTATAAGTACTATGGCATTACTTCTTTTACTAGGATTTCAAAACAGCTAAGCTTATAAAGTATGCATGAATGTAAAAGCATCAAAAGTATTTTCAGATGATTTTAGTGCATTAACTCCTTTTTTAGTGAAAACAAATCAAAAAATATTTTTAAACTCATTACAAAACATAAGAGTTGTATCTATACTTCTTCCGAACATGCTAAAAACATGAATGATAAAGAAACTGAAGCTAGACAAACTGCACAAAGAAAGATATTAGAAATTTAAATTATAGGAACATCAGTTTTTAATTAAGTCAAACTAGACAACATTTGACTATATGACTTGCTATTATTTTAAAATAATTTAAAAGGAAATAATTATGAAAGAAACAATACATATAAAAATAC
>WFQD01000279.1 GCA_015487265.1 Sulfurimonas sp.
TTATTTTGTTATAGACAGATGTAACATCATGAAGATCTACTACATCTTCTCTTTTTAGTTCATATTTTTTTAGTTCTTGATTTATAAAATAAGATAGTTTTTCCTTTATATCTACTAATTTAATAAAGTTCCTACTATGATAAATTTCTTTATTAAGTGCTTGAAAAGTTGAATAATAGAACGAATATTTTGAGGGGTCTAATACCTTAAGCCTTTTCGCATGTATATCACTTATAATAACATAATGTAGTTCATTCTTTTTTTTTGTCGCAATAATAAATGGAGTAAGATTTCTCAGATACTTCGTATTGTCAGGATCAAAATCGAATTCAACAAGTTTAAATTTGGCCTCTAAACCATGTTCATTAAAAAAAGTTTTTAACTCTGCAAAAGAACTACCCTTTTCATCCAAATGAATTTTCTCTTTAATATATTCTCTTGAAATACTAAGGTTAAAGAGATTATAAACAGTTTTAATGGCACTAATACCACAATCGTTATGAGAAAGTTGTTGATCAATCACATTATTATTCATTAATCACAGTTTAAAATTCTTCTAATTTTATTCCCTCATTGTTAACAGAATATATGTCGCTATTGTTAAAAAACAATCCCTCACTGTTTCTGTCTGTCATTGGTACATCTATTGCAATTATTTTTTTCCCGTTCAGGGATTTAATACTACTGACTGTGGTATGAGCAAAAACAATTCTATCTACTTTAAAATAAGCTAATGTTTCATCTATTTCTTCGTCAAGGATTAAAGAATAATTGTCATTGGCTTTCAAGTATCCCCTATACCATAAAGGTCCTTTTTGATTAATCAAAAATCTTATTGTGTCATTAAAATCCTTATCATTTAGGTAGTTTCTAATCGATTTATTGATTTCTGACAAATTAATCTTCATTTTTAAAATATCAGGATGTAAGCCACCGTGGATATATATAACATTATTAATTTTTACAATTGTATTTTTCTCTCTTAACCATTTTCCCAAAAATGTGTTTTTGTTGTACAGGAATGAATAATTAACACCTAATTTTCTTTGAATGTATTTATATTTTTTATGCAAGTATCTTAAGTCACCTTTTAGTACCATCATTTCATGATTTCCGAGCAGAAGATGAACTTTCCCACCTCGCGTTTCAGCTTGCTTCTCAAGTTTGTAAATAAACCATAGTGTCTCTGTCACCTTTTCTCCTCTATCAAAAATATCTCCGCAGAAAACCAGATGACCTTTCCCGAAATTCCAATTTCCTTCTTTAGTAATTATATGATTATTTTTAAGCAGAGTTAACAATGCGTCAAATTCCCCATGAACATCCCCTACAGAAAAAACACTATCTATTTTTGAAAAGATTGAAGGAATCGTGCCGTTTTCTTGATTAGAATTAGTTGGACAATTCAAAATGCCATTAAAAAAATCTTTTATTGGAATTAAGTTATATTTAATTGAAATATCTGGCGAAGACGAACCCTTTCCAACTGATGTAAATTCGATTGATTTGTAAGTACTATCATTAAATGAAAATATATAAGGGCCGTCAAAATACGTTTTTGTTTCACTTTCTTGTGGGGTAATAGTGAAATAAATTATAGAAGATACTATTGTTATAATAAATATTACCAAGCTTATTTTTTCTTTCATGTTTTTTTAATTTTTAGTCCAATTAACAATGCACCGATATATGCTAAAAGAATCATAAAATCAAGCCCTAATAAACCTTTAGTATCAATATTTATGAGCATTGTAAATACGAGTTCAAAAGGCAGATATTGTTTAATCAAGGTATCACCAAGTAAATCTGATATGCTAGGCGTTAAGATAAATAGCAATAAAATAAAAGTGGCTTTCCATCTTAGCCAAAATATTGAAACAGTAGTAAGTAAAAACCAATAAAAAGAAACACTAGTGTCCGGTAAAAAAAATGAACCGGGCTAGTCAATTTGATGACTAACCCGGTATGTCTACTTTTGAGTTAGTACCAAAAAAGTAAGACATGGGTAAAAGTAAA
>WFQD01000280.1 GCA_015487265.1 Sulfurimonas sp.
GGTCTTTTTTTTGCCTGAAACCCTAGAGCTCTTTTGCCTATATTATAAATATTTCCCCATGTATTTGCCATGTTGTTTTCTCCTTGTTTTTTATTTTTTTTATTTTTTTTATTTCTTTTATTTCTCTTCGCCATTTTTAATCCTTTGTCTTTTTTTTTCTTCTTGTAGTGTTTTTGCATCCATAATCTGAATTAAAAGCTTTTTTTTAGTAAACGGAGTTAAATTAAAGATTTTCATTTGTCCATCGATTCTCTTATATTTAATTCCTTGAAACTTAATTAATCCTAATTTGGGATGTAAAGCAAAAACTCTACCTTTAGACAAGGCATATACTTTCCCAACTTCTGGCTGAATGTCTTTTAATTCCGACGCACCGTTTTCTCCAAACGGAGAATTAAAAACCTTTTTCCAAAAAAGAATCTTAGTTAAATCGAACTTTTTTTTCTGATCTATCAATGACAGATATCCAAATCGAGTACATTGTCCTCTTTCTAAGATATCTGTTAATAACGATATATCTCCATTTGCATGCAGATTATCATTGATAATCTGCAATTTTAGATCCTCATTATCATGCTTCGGCATCTAACCTCCCTCCTTAGACCAAATCAATATTGACAGGAAAATATTGTTCTCCTATCTTTAACTTAATATTGTCTGAGTCACACAACGATTCACTCATATAGAATTCATGAACTTGCGCTTCAGATAGGCCTTTTACTTTTACAAAACAATCATCCTCAAGTTTACGTAGCTCCCACTCACAAAGAGAGAACGGAATTTCATTTGGAAAGACAACAAAATGTTCTTTCAAAACACCAACTACAACGTATTCCTCGAACAATGAAATTCCTTCTATCTGAAGATAGATTTCAACTTTTGTTTTTTGATTTTCTTTTTCTTGTTTTTTCTCCTTATTTTTTTCAACCTCTTTTCTGATCATATCCGCATGTTTTTGAATTAGATCTGACCATTTTCCTCTGAGGTTTATGATGTCTGTTATATCAGTATAAGATATTTTTTTCATGAACGCTTCTGTCGCCCACGAATGTACTTCTGTCATCTTCGGAGTATAATCCTGTTTCTCAGAAGCAAACTTTAGAAGTTTTTGCCAGTATTCATATACTGCTATGGCTTCCTTTAGACTCAACGTTTCATGTGTTCCTTTTTCCTTTTTTATTGACGAAATTTCTTGTAAGATCTCGTCATCACTAAGCCCTTGTTCAAGTAACTTAGAAGCAACAAGAAACTTTTGTCCTATCGTTGTATTTCCTTTTTTCCACTCTTGAATTGAACGAGGCGAGACCGAAATTTTCCCCTCCATATCTTTATATGTTTTCAACCCAAGATCTCTGATTGTTTTTACCACATTTAGAATCTCTGTATCTGGTACGGCGCGTCGTGCCATTTTTTTCTCCTTTATTTTTTATTTTCGTCTTGCTTATTTTGCTTATTTTGCTTATTTTGAAGCTCAAGAAGCCTTGCTTCAACTGCTTCTCTAACTTGACCGAGTCTTAATTCGATTCCAGAAATCAATCGAATAAACGAATCTTGGACTCTGTCCTGTTCAGCAAATGCAACTCGAGACCAAATTTCAATTTTGGTTAGTTGTTGCTCGACTATTTCGATCTTTTCAAGAAAAACCAAAAGATCCATATGTGTTGACAAAGATAGATCAATTGAATCACGACCCATCATATCAACATTGATATTTGCAAGATAATGAGCATAGATATTGCACATTGTCTCAGTACTCATATCTTCCGGTCGGAGCAAAATTTTGCTTCCATCGAGGCGTTTTAATACCTCAACTCTAAACTCTTTTTTTGTCACGTTTTTTTTGCGGGTTTGCTGCATTTTTTCTCCTGTTATTTATAGTATTGTATAGCATTTATTTTGCGCCCTATACAGGCGCAAGATATATACATTAAACTAATCCAATTTCAAAATTAGACTGTTTAATGATAGCAAGAATATCTGAAAATTCTTCTTGTGAAGTCGCTGTCATATATTTCTCCAACAACTCTCTTTTTGTAGTCGAGCTATTTCTACTCAACTCTAGGACAATATCATTGATTTCAAATAAGATTTTTCTTATTTTTTGATAAGATAAAAAATTATGAGCAATTGATTTGGCTTCTTGTAAGATCTCTTCAACACTCCAAACTCTTCGTCCTTCCATAAAAGAAAGATTATAAAAATTTTTCAAGAAATGATAAACATTATTTATGTATTCTCGTACTTCTTGATCTTCCAAAAACTCCTTAGCAGAAAGGAATTCATTTTCAAATCTTTCGATATCTGGCTGGTCGCCATAATGTCCATAATCCCAACCTATGCTCCATTTCTGCATCGGTATCTTTTCGTCACCTTCTTCTCTAAACCCAGAATAAGTAAATCCACCATGAATTTTGAATTTATTCTTGATTTTATTAATTTTGCTTTCCATCTCCGATATAGATACCGTATGTAAATTTGGCAAAAAGAATTCAATATCCTTAAAGGTTTCATCTGGATTAATAGCAAAAAAATTAAGATCTATTGAAGATGAAAATGAAAATTTATCTTCAAAGACCTCATAATCTATCCCAAATAAAGACTCCCAGAAGTTATTCTTAGGATAACGAACATAAGCCATATAATGACCAATATGTCCATTATACCATACTGAATACTCTAAACCATACCCGCCATCAACAGGGATCCATCCTGTGATGTTTTTTATTAAATCAACTTGCTGCATTTTTTCCTTTCCTCAAAATTTTAATTTACAGATAGAAACAATTTCTGTTTTTTTAGCAGTATCAATCATAGTTACCGCTAATCGTTGATTATCTTGATTTTCAACGAAAGCAAAGTACCTACCTGTTTTATCTTGATATTTAATAGAATCAGGCATAATGGCAACTTGTTTCATATTGTCGCCCATACTGCCTTTTCTTTTGATCAAGATATTGTGTTTTAGACTATATAAGTCAAACCACAAAGACGAATTATCTAAAGAAATGATATTTATGATTGCACCATCTTTATCACGAACTACCTGCCCAGTGATTCTGCATTGATAATCTCCAATGGGTGTATGTGCAGGAACAATCACTTGGTTTTGATACGCAGGAAATGTAGGAGCTGGTGCTCCATAAGTTTTTGTCTGCGTTTTTGTAACTGTTGCAGACAAATTAGGTTTTACTTCCTGTTTAGAAGAACAACCACCAAACACCAATAAGGTACTAACCAAAGCAATTGATAATATCGCTTTCATTTTTTTCTCCTTTTATTTTTATATTTTAAACAATCTCGTCAAGGTATTGAGCAAGATCAACGAACTCTTTGCTTAAGTATTTTTTAGACTGTTTTAGAGTCCCATCTATTTTTGACTCCAATTTTACCAGATCTTTCAAAATTCCTCCACAGAATTTTTCTAATCGGGCTAATTCTTTTTTAAGATATTCATTTTCCTTACTGAGTTTTTTATTTTCAGCAAGAACACCTATCTCCGCTTCGGCTGCTAATTTTCGATTTTCTTTCTTTAAATCAGCAACCATCTTTTTATAATACTCTTTTTGCTCGAAAAGAGCAACGAGGTCTTCTTTATATACCTCGACGATTTCTTTTGCCATTTTTCTCCCCTTCTTCAAAATCACATTATCACATTCGAATTAGAATGATGAACCCATTGACCAATGAAACCAACCCAAACATTGCAGACATTACTTCTGCTTTTACGGGAACAGAGAAATTTCCTTGCTCGTTTTTTGAGATGAGCTCATCTGCTCTTGCCTTGAACTCAACCATTTTTATAGCGAATCCAAAAAAACCAAAGACAAACGTCAAGGCACCGAGTACTACTAAGATTTCTCCAACTATTATTTCACTCATTTTTTTCTCCTTTATTTTTTAAAAAAATAGTGGTATTAGAGCCCCACTAGGCTGTTATAGTAAACGAAGCGCCAATTGCTCGATAAAATTATCAAGCAATTGAAAAATACTTGCTTTGCTATAGTTGACAGAATCATCTTCATAAACAATTCTATCAACTTTTTTGATTATCACAGGCTCTCCAGACTGATGAAATACACCAATCCAGAGATCCTCCTCCTTATCTCCTACCCTTTCTTCCCACTTGAAGTGGGAAGAAGAGTAAGTCCAAATTTCGCCCGTTTCGGGATTTTCTATCCCGAACAAGCATCCTTTTTTTTTAATAAAAAAATTCATAAAAACCTCCTTAAAAAAATAATTGTAGTAGGTTCATTTCCCCAACTACAAGCCATCTCAGGCAAATTAAATTAAGCTCCGTTTATTGTCCAGCTCGACAGAATAAAAGATGCAATCATGCATCTTTATTCACTTATAATATATCTATACTTCTTTTGAGGTATTTTAAAGTAAA
>WFQD01000281.1 GCA_015487265.1 Sulfurimonas sp.
AAAGAAATCAATCATTATTAATCCTTTTTAAGCCATCTTCACGTTTTAAGCCCATAGAACAAACTTTATTTCTAATAGAACTCTCAGAACGCTCTATATAGAAATAGTAATAAAAATTACGTACAATCTCAGAAATAGAAAGAGACTTATAAGCAATACGTAAGTAATCTTCCTCTTCTTTAGTCCATCTTTGATGATTTATCATTGTCACTCCTTGAAATAAATTTAAGAACGTATAAAAGCTAAAACTTGCTTCACTCCAAACCCTGCAACAATTATTGAAATATATAAGCTAATGCCATCAAGCACGCCAAAATAAGCCGCAAAGCCCATCAAATCATTAGTTACAATATAAGGAGCAACTAAAGCCTTAAGATAATTAAAAGCCGCAGTTAAAACAGAGATAAACAAAGCAAAAATCATCATTTTTAAAACAAAAGGGTGTTTTAAAAGAAAACCGATTATAGAAGCAAAAGCAGAAGCAATAAGAGGAATTAAAGGCATAATTAAACACCCCTAAAAGTTTGCACGAAACCAAGTACAGCAAACAAAAATACAATTAGTGAACGCATCTCAGCGATAGGAAAATTATTCATCATATCAGGGGAAAAAATCACAGCGTGATAACCATACAAAGTGAAACCATAAGTATGCAAAGTTAATCCGTTAGCATTAGCTAGACCGAAAATATTTGTAAATTTTAAAACCCCAAAGCTATCCTTAGCAGTTGCTTCAAATTCGCCAAATTTGTCCGAGCCGTCAGTAAACTCAACTCCGTCAAAGGGATTAGTGTCAGAGTATAAACCATCATGTAAAGTTTTTGTATTTGCATCAACAGAAGCCGAAACTTTATCTAATTTAGTGTTTGTATCAGTCAAATCAGAATGAAGAGTATTTAAAGCATCATTTGTCTTTTTTACAGAATTATTAACAGCATCTAAACTTCTTTTTAAATCATTAGTTTGATTAGAAATAGCCGTTGCCATATTTGAATTAGTACTATCAGTTGAAGTATCTGGAACAACATCGGGATTATCTTGAGACGGCGGTAAAGTAGAGTTAGATTTATCATAATCAGCTTTATTAGGCTCACCACAAGAAACTTGCATAAACTTAATAATGCGATAATCAGAAGTACATTGATATTTTAAATATTTATTACCACATGAAAGATTATAAGATGCAAGGTCAGCACCAATATAACACAAATCATTAGAGCAAAAATCAACATATCCAGCTTTAGCCCATTGCCCAGAAGTACAAGTATTTGCTAAATCAGGAGATATCTCATTTTTATCAGGATTAAAATTTTTTGTATCGGGAGGAATAATACACGTTTTATTATTAATATCCCATGTTAAACCGCTATTACAAAAATAAGACGCATCAAAACATTTACCCGTATCGGGGTTATACCCTAATGTTTGTGCATATGCTATATCACTATTAAACTCTTCACCCGGATTACAATCCGAACCATCACTATCACGAGAATGTATTCCAGCTATACCACCATCACCGCCGCTATCTTTAGTACCCTCCTTAGGGAAATTTGTTGGTATTCCTAAATCTTGACATGTATTATTATCATCTAAATATTGACTTTCACCGCATGTGGGAGCTGGAGGAGTAACACACTCCCCACCGCTAACAATTTGACCCGCAGGACAAGTGGCGTTTTTATTAATATTGAAATGGATTATAGTAAACTTATAATGCGGAAACTCATAAGCACCGGTACAAGAATTTGTATAAGTTTTATTAGTGTACAAATACAAAGTATTTCCATCAGCATTTAAAGCATTTAAAACAGAAGTGCCACTAGGATAACCCATATCACAAACACCATAAGAGCGAGAAGTTTCACTTGCTAAATCGTGGTCGGGATCGAAAGTATCGGGCGGGATATTTGGATTAACGTCATACGAAAACAAAGAACTAGAAAAAAGGATTAAACCAACGAATAAAAACTTTTTCATCTTAAACCCTACCACGAAAAAATGCAGTAACAGAAAAAGCCATAAACATAAAAATATTTACAGATGCAGTTAAAGAAAAAAAGAAATCAAAAGCGGGGTCGCCAATGATGGTAAAATCTAAAAAATCAACCATTTAGCGAGCCTTCCATAAAAATAAGCCAAACATAGTGCCGGTTAATGTGCCGGCAATTGCCATTGAGTATGCATAGTCTTTAACTCTCATATTCAAATCATTTGCACGAGCTCTAACTTTGCTCATATCTTTATACGCATAAGCATTAGAACCAATAATCAATGATAATATAAAGATAGAAGCAAACTTTTTCATAAATCAACCTATAAATGCAAGAACACGTTTAGAGCCATAAATAAACGTTAAAAACGCAACAACAGAACCAACAATAAGCGAAATTTGACTAAACATATCAGTTGGATCAATATCACTAGCGTGAAGAGTACGGGCAAATACATCACTAGAATATAGCAATGCAAAAGCTATAAAAGTAATGTATTTACGCATGATGAACGCCTAAGAAGCGAAACCGAGAAGTTTACGAGCACCCCATACAACAGCACCGAAACCAATCATTGCACCAAGAATAACACCTAAGTCAGTAACATTAGATGAGAAATCCGGAGCAGTAACCGCCGCTTGTGATGCAGTAGTTGCAACTAAAGAACCAGCCGCAAGAGCAATTTTGTTTTGTGCCAAATGTTTTTTGATTGAGTTAAACATTAAAAACCCCTTATGTAATGAATTTTGCAAGAGCGATGAAACTCTGCTTTAAATGCTCAAAGAGCACTTAGAGCAAAAAATCAACTAAACTAACTTAACTTACCTTTCTCAAATGCACCGCTTAACTCTAACTCTCTGTAACGTTTAGACATAAATTTATCATCATTAAGGTATTGATGATATTCTCTCTTTGTACGTTTGCCGTTTGAAGAGTGTTTAGCCGTTTTTGTTTTTTCTATCCTTTGAGATAATGGTGTATTTTTCTCAACTTGTTTAAGAGCCTTAAAAGTTTCCTGAGATTTTTTAAGAACATCTTGTTTTTGTTGTACTTGTTGTTGTTTTTCAAGTTTTTGAGCCTTTTTTTGAGCTTGTTCATCTCTTATCTGTTGTTTGTACTCTCTAATTTTTCTTTGTCTATCTTCTCTTTGTATTTGTTTACGTGCTTCAACACGTAAGCCAATATCATTTATCCCAACAAAAGAAAGAAGTTGTTTAGCAGACCATACAAAAGAAAGAAAACCAAGCATAGCACCAAAGACTACGTACAAACTATCTATTAGTGGAGATAAATCAATAGCCATCAAAACAACCTTTTAACCCTTTTTTAACTTCAAGGTGAAACTATTATGTTTCGCCATACTCTTTTTGCGGTTTAGTGAGAGAGAGTATCTCTCTCCGTGTACTTGTGAACGGGGTAATAAACTAAACCCTCACGCCCATAAGTTCCTAATCTTCTTTAGCGGTTGCAGTGGTGCAACGGCTACGCCTCTACCCTGCGGGTGCTTATTCTCACTTTTTAGCAGCATCTTTGACAGTTTGATGCTTTCTCTCATATTGACTATAATCAAGAGGGTTATCTTTAAGTTGTAAAACCGGCATCTCTTTATCAGGATATACGTACGTACCTTTGTTAGTGTGCATAACTCTGTAAGAGATAGCTACATATGAACCGATTTTATCTTCTAAAATCTCTCTGTACTCTTCATCAAGCGAAATTGCTTCAACTGTAAGCTTTTTATAGCCTTTTTCATCTATACCAGAGAACATCACTTGAATTTCTGTGCTGTAAGTCACTTTACCCGTGTTTTTATTCTCATTTTCGATTGGCTTAACTTCCATAAGTTGCCCTATTAACTGTAATGTCATGTGTCACTCCTCAGTGAATAAAATTTACTTAATCTAACATTTGATAATATTAGTTAAGTTTAGTTGGAGTAAAGAGAGAGTTTTCTTTTTTATGACCCAATATCTCTCAGTCTTTACAACCACTAAACCCAACTTGTCACCCTTTATTAACCTCTCAGGAGTGACCAAGAGAGGGGCGTTAGAGTTTTACGACTTCATGCCAAATGGTCGTGAGCTCACCGTCTTACACCGAACTGGACATGCTCTTATGCGGAGGCGGGAGTAATCTATTTTTAGATTTAAGTGATTTTTTGATATTATGGCTATCAGGAGTGGCGTAAATATATTCTACGAAGTCGTTTTTATAATCGATTTCCATATGGAAAAAGCTATCTATTAATCTTGGACGTTTAATAGTTGTTTTATCTATCTGCATTTTTGTCACTCCTAAAAAGGGAAAAATTACCTAAAAAGTATTTATTCCATTTATTTACTTATATTGTAAGGAATTATTCCTTTAATTGTACTTAAAATATACGTAAATATTGTATTATTTTTATATAAAAGGTAAATATTGCATGAAAAAATATGAAATAGCGGAAATATTGGGTATAGA
>WFQD01000282.1 GCA_015487265.1 Sulfurimonas sp.
AATTTGGATAGAATTACAAGATTGTGCTGGTAACTCTGAAGCACTATTAAGAAGCGATGGTCCTAAGATTGATGAAATTGTGTTGGATATTATTTCACTAGAATTTCATGAAACATTAATGGCACCGGCTGGATTTCAGGCTGAATCACAATTAAAAGATGCTGTAACACATTTTAAAAATAAATATCTTTTGTTTGTAGAGGGTTCAATCCCTGTAGGCAACGGAAAAGAGTGGTGCACCATTGGTCCAAGCGGAGAAACTTTTGTAGAGCACTTAACAAATCTTGCAAATAATTCAGCTGCTGTTATTGCGGTCGGCGCTTGTGCAACATTTGGAGGAGTTCCGGCGGCAAGCCCCAATCCTACCGGTGCGGTTGGAGTTATGGATGTAATAAAAAATAAACCTGTTATCAATATACCTGCTTGTCCTGCGAATCCTGCTAATATGGTTGGAGTAATTTTGCATTATGTTTTAACAGGTCAAATTCCGGAATTGGATTCACTTCTTAGGCCTAAATTTGCCTTTGGGTACAGAATTCATGATAACTGTGAAAGAAGGGCGCATTTTGATGCCGGAGAATTTGTAGAAGAGTGGGGTGATGAAGGGGCTAAAAATAACTTCTGTCTTTATAAAATGGGTTGTAAAGGTCCAATGACATTTAATAATTGCTCTATTATTCGTTACAATGAAGGTGTTAACTGGCCGATTGGTTCAGGACATGGATGTATAGGATGTAGTGAACCCGGATTTTGGGACAAATATGCTTATGAGAGACCTATGGCTGATGCCAATATCAAAATGGCTCCAAATGGTGGTGTTGAGAGAAGTGTAGATAAATTTGGCTTGGGAATGCTTACGGCTGCTGGTGTTGGAATAGCTATCCATGCAGCAACAAGTGCGGTTATCGGTAAGAAAAGCGAAGGAGATAAAAATGAGTAAAAAACATATTGTAGTAGATCCTATAACAAGAATAGAAGGACATTTGCGAATAGAAGCCATTATAGATGATAATAACACGATAGTTGATGCATATAGCTCTTCAACAATGTTTAGAGGAATTGAGGAGATATTAAAAGGTAGAGATCCAAGGGACTGCGGTCTTTTGGCAATGAGGATATGCGGTGTTTGTACCGGAACCCATTATCAAAGAAGTATTGAAGCGGTTGAAAATGCTTTTAATGTAAATATTCCAAAAAATGCCAGACTTGTTAGAAATCTTATCCAAGGTGCATTGTATGTACATGATCATGTTGTTCATTTTTATCATCTCCATGCACTTGATTGGGTAGATATTACCAAGGCTTTGGAAGCTGATCCGAGTAAAACTGTGGATGAAGCTAAAAAATGGGCAAAAGTAGCCGGAGTAAATCCTTATGTATCTGACGCAATTAAATTTAAAGAGATTCAAGAGAGGCTTAAAAAGTTTGTAAAACAAGGACGACTCGGTATCTTTGCAAAAGGGTATTGGGGTAATCCTCACTACAAGCTTACGCCTGAACAAAATCTTTTAGCTGTTACTCACTATCTTCAAGCACTTGATCTACAAAGAGATGCCGCTAAAATGATGGCAGTTTTTGGAGGAAAAAATCCTCATCCGCAAAGTATTGTCGTAGGTGGTGTAACATGCGTGCAAGATATTAAAAATCCTGCAAGAATAGCTCTATATAAAGAACTTTTAAAAGGTTTTGCAAGATTTATAAAGAGTGCATATTTGCCAGATATTTATATGGCAGGTACAATGTATGGTGATGAGGCACTTGCTCAAGTAGGTTCAGGTTTGAAAAACTATATGGCTTATGGCGGTTTTAGACTCCAAGACAATGGTTTTTATAAATCAGAACTTCTTTTCCCAAGTGGTGTAGTAGTAAATGGTAAATATAATGAATTTGATCAGGAAAAAGTGATAGAAGATGTAACTCACTCATGGTATGAAGGGGAAAAACAACTCCATCCTTTTAGCGGTGAAACTATACCTCATTATACAGGATTTGGTAAAAAGGAAAACGGTATAGCATATCTTGATACAAAAT
>WFQD01000283.1 GCA_015487265.1 Sulfurimonas sp.
AAATCTAAACCACGACTAGATAAAGATATTCAAAAATCCACCATAGCTACAAACTCTATAAATCATCTCAAAAGGAAGAAGAAAAATGTTGGAAATTAATCAGATGAAAGACCGTAATTTAGGTGTTTCTAGGCTTAACTTAATGCCGTTGAATGGGGGGATTATTGCAAGTGGTGCTGTTGGAGTGGCTATTAATGCACAAAAACTCCAGGTGCAAACGGCTTATAGTTTTAATTGGCAAGAGATAGGCAAAGAACTCATTGTGACTAAAGCCAAAGACAATAGAGTCTATGAAATCAATGGAAAAACAGCAGTTGCCATTTATGCACAATACCTTGGAGAAGATATTGCCGACTCATTACCGGCTATAGGCATAGAGTTTCCATTGATTATTACTCGTGATGGTGTGAAAGTTGCTCGTGCAGTTTTAGGTAAAGAAGCAGATGGTTCTTTGATTTTTGCAGGGAATTTGGCTGAGGGTGATACGGTACATTTTGGCTATGGGCATAGTGGTATGATTTTAAAAGAGTCTGCATATACAAAAGATGTTTTTGCCGCAACTGCTGTTGAGTCTATATTTATCTACTCCTGTATGGCACGCCGACGTTTTTTAGAAGAGAGTGTTTCAACAGAACTCACCCCTTTTGCAAATATGGCACCAACAAGTGGGTTTTTTACTTATGGTGAGTTTTATAAAGCAGAAAATTGTGAGCTTTTAAACCAAACAATGACAGTGATTTCTTTAAGCGAAAAAGATGAGATGCAATCGTATGAATTTGTTGATAAGCAAAAGAGTACAAAAATATTTGATGCGAGTCGAACACAAAAAGCACTCTCTCATCTCATAGAGGCAACTTCAAAAGAGCTTACAGAGGCTAACAGAAATCTTGAAAAAATTGTTCAAGAAAAAACATCCGCATTGCGAAATAAAGTTTTAGAACTTGAAAATGCCTCCCGTGTAAAATCTGAATTTTTAGCGGGCATGAGTCATGAGATTCGTACCCCTTTAAATGCAATGCTTGGTTTTGTCGATATTTTAAAAGCAGGAGAGACGATAAAAGAACGCCAACAACAATTTAACATCATTAAAGATTCTGGGCTCTCTTTACTCACAATTATTAATGATGTTTTAGACTTTTCAAAAATTGAGAGTGGCAAAATGCTTTTAGAGAAAAGAAAATTTGCAACGAAAAAACCGTTTAAAGCTGTTGGGCATCTTTTTTATGAAAAGGCTGTTGAAAATGGCATAGAGCTTCAGGTAGAATTTTCTCCCGATTTACCGCATTTTTTTGTTGGGGATGTTGTGCGCATCAAGCAAGTGGCTTCTAACTTTTTAAGTAATGCCCTGAAGTTTACTCCAAAAGGGGGTAGAGTCATTATGCGGGTTGATTATGATGCTTCACAAGAGTTATTGCGTTTTTCAGTTAAAGATACAGGGGTCGGCATTGATGAAAAAAATCTTGAGAAAATTTTTGAAGCATTTACCCAAGAAGATGCCTCAACAACAAGAAAATTTGGAGGGACTGGTTTAGGACTTTCTATTTCATCGGCACTCATTAGCTCAATGGATGGAAAAATAGAAGTGAAGAGTGTGCTTGGTGAGGGAAGTGAATTTAGTTTTATTTTACCACTTATTGAGGCTGAAGATTTTGATGTATTGGATGAAGAGGGTCATAAGAAAATTGATTTAAAACAAAAACTCTCAGGAAAAATTTTAGTCGTTGAAGACAACAAAACAAACCAGATGCTCATTGAAATTATTTTAGAAGATTTAGGTTTGGATGTGAGTATGGCAGAAAATGGTTTAGTGGCAGTAGAAATGTTTGAACAAGCAGAGTATGATTTGATTTTGATGGATGAAAATATGCCAAAGATGAATGGAATAGAAGCTACGAAAAAGATTTTACAAATAGAAAAAGAGCAAAATTTACAACACACCCCAATTATAGCCTTAACAGCCAATGCCCTAGCAACAGATAGGGCAAAATTTTTAGGTGCAGGCATGGATGAGTTTATTGCTAAACCTATAGATAATGAAATACTCATAAGAGCACTGCACTCTTTTTTGCTGCATGAGTAAGTATGACCGTATAAAACTCCTGCTAGAAGATGATTTTGAGAAACTCTCTCGTGCAAAAATTATTCTTTTAGGAGTTGGTGGTGTTGGCAGTTTTTGTTTAGATTGTTTGTACCGCAGTGGAGTTACAGATATTACGATCGTTGATTTTGACAGTTATGATGCAAGTAATCAAAATCGTCAAATGTGGTCGGAACTCCATGAGGGTGAATTAAAAGTAGCAGCACTCAAGCAACATTATCCTGAAGTAACAATCATCAATAAAAGAGTAGATGAAGCATGGGTGCAAGCCTTTGATTTTGAGCCTTATGATGTGGTGCTTGATGCTATAGATGATAGAAATGCCAAATTGGCCCTTGCACAAAAATGCTATAAAAAACTCATTTCCTCTTTTGGCAGTGCCAAACGCATGGACCCTACAAAGGTGCAAGTAGCAGATATCTGGAAAAGTCATGGTGATAAGTTTGGTGCAAAAATTCGCTATGAGCTCAAAAAACGCAGATTTAGTAAAAAGTACACTGTTGTTTTTTCAAGCGAGCCAGCCCTTGTAAAAGCAAAAGGAAGTTTTATGGGAGTGACAGCCACCTTTGGTTTAACTATGTGCTCCCAAGCCATTAAAAGGATACAAAGTGTTTGATTTTTTAAGCAGTGATTGGTTTAACATAGGTTTAGAGATAGTTTTTTTAGTGCTTATCTCTTACGATGTAAAAAAATATATGGCAACAAAAAAAAGAGAATATATCATCAATATTATTTTAACCATAGGCTTTGCTATTTGGGCACTTTACCCTTACTATAACTCCTATGTCGGTTGGGATGAGAAACAAAAAGAGGAGATGCTCAGTACTTGTAAAGATACCAATGATACCAAACTCTGTGCCTGTTTGGATGATGCACTCTTTAAAGGTTTTGTTTATGAGGAGTATAAAAAACTCGATAAAAACGGCACAGAGTATAAAGAATTTTTAAAAGAAGCCAAAGAGGATTGTTTAGACGACTCGTGGTTTTGAGTAGGCTGGTCGTGTCTGAATTCTACTATCGACATAGCCGCGACCGACTGTAAAATGGTATAAAATTTGAAAACGATTGTTTGTAAGCCCTAAAATATCGTGCATCATATCATCTAAAAAGCAACCAATTCCTGTGCCTGAGAGTCCAAGAGAAGTCGCTTCAAGATAGAGCTGTTGCCCAATGGCACCACACTCCCAGTAGAGTTCTTTATATCTTTGTGCTCCAAAATCATGAAGCTGTTGGGTGTAGTTACAGAGCATTCCAAGAGAGAATGCTCCATCACTTGCTATGTCTTGATTACAACTGATGATTTTGCTTTGCAGTTGGAGATTGTTTTTTTCTAAGCAGTAGAGATTTTTAAAAGGAGTCTCTTCCCAAATAAATGTATCATGCATAAAATCTTGTAAAGTTTTTCTATCTTTTTCATTTCGTAAAAGCAGATAGAGTCCCGCTTCGTAAGCTTGCACACGATGGACAAAAATGACTAAATGTGTAGCATTTTCATTGCCATCGAGCGAGGTTGCCACACTTTGTAAGAGTATATGAAATTGCTCCTGTGTAATGAAAGATTTTTCTTTATCCATCACATGAATACTGCGACGATGTAAGATGACATCTTTTGCATTGGCACTCGGCTGTCGTACTACTTTAGATTTTTGTACTTTGGCTTGTGTTTGATGATTTTGTGATGTTGCCTGCTCAATTGTAGTGATTATTTCCCAATCTTGCATTGTGGGGCTAAGTCTGTTCGCTTTTCCTTGGTAGCATTGAGGAAGGTCTTGTAAAAGAGAGTCAAGTGATATATTGGCATCTGTTTGTGTAGGTGATACAAGGAGTAGCATATCGGCAATCTCATTTTCGTCAAATCGTTGCGTTTGGTTCAAACCCATAATTTTTGTTATATCTGTATGGGAGATAGTGTCTATTTTGGTGATTTCCCAGCCTAGAAATTTTGCAGATACGACAAGTGCTTGCCAAGCATGACCTGCATCAAGTTGTGTGTATCGAAAGGCACGTTCCCCATATTTCCATGCTTCTCTCCAAACAATGCTTGAGAGCCCTATAAGAAAACTTCCTGTTTGAAGACTTTCCCAAAAGGAAGTTTCAAACTCTGCTAAAATCTCTAAGGCATGGTTTTTAGGTGCATAATGAAAGAGGGTACTTTTGCTATTTTGTTCCTCTAAAACAGGAGGTAAAATGAGATAAGCTTCTGTGGGGTGCAGATTACCACTTGAGGCATTACAACGTACTGCCCAAGAACTGCCTCCAGAGACTTTCCAAGCGGCAATACCAAGCGAAAATTGTAAAAGTTGTGAGAGCGACTCTTTGAGTAAGGGTGCATTTGGTAAGGATGCATCAAGCAAAGAGTAGGGTGGCATAGGGTTTGCATCAGAGAGAGGCAACACTATTTTTTTTGTTGGCTCATAACTTCTAAAGGGGTCTGGCTGTGTTGCCCAGTCCATATACCCTAAGGAACGAGCATATCTTTGTTGCGAGTGTTTTGTCTCTTGGTGGTAAAAAAGTACACTTTGGAGTGCTTGATTCATAAGAAGATTATTGAAAGTTTAATTGTGACTTGTCTTATTGTCTATCTTTACAAAAAATGAAGCTATAAATGCCATAGTTGCTAAAATAGTTACTGCGATGTATCCTTCCATTAGTCTGCTCCTTTGTTAATGAGTTTTATGCCTGTAATGTAAAGCATAGAAACAGAGTAGATGACTACTCCGATGGTTACTCCTGCTGGCAGGTTATGGTTTGCACCAAAAAGACCATTTACAATAGATAAACCACCGATAAGATTTCCAAAGGCTATAAGTCCCTTGCCAACTTCTTTTGATGTTTCTTTTTTCATAGTTCGATTATACCACAAAATTAAACTTTTTGAAAATAGTTTTCAAAAGAGAGCTTTTTTCTTTTTGTTTACGGAGTGCTTGGAGTTTTTCGTCTAAATAACCTAAAGCAAGCTTTGTGTATTTTGGCTCAAAATTATTCATACTCTAAGATACTCTCTATTTCATGCATTGCATCATCATTTTTGAGACGAAATTTAATCTCTATTCTTCTTGAAGCTTGTTTGTTTTCTTTGCCATTTTTATATAAAACAGGGTCTTGGTAAGAACGCCCACTTGCAACAAGGAGTGATTTGAGATGGTTTTGCTGTGTAAAACGCAGACTTAAAAGGTAGTTCATAACAGCATAGGCACGTTTTTGCGATAAGTTGAGGTTCAAGAGGTAGCCCCCATCACTATCGGTATGCCCCTCTATAATGATACGGTCAAGTTGCGATTTTATCTGTTTGTTGGCTGTTAAGGCACCGACATAATTAATAAAAATCTTTTTGAGTTCTTTTTTTGCTTGGGGTTTTAAAACAGCACTGTTTTTTGTAAACAAAATGTTAGAGGCAAGTCGCAGAGAACCACTCTGTGCATCAATAGAAACTTTTTTGCCAAGACTTTTCTTTAACGCAGCAATGACACGGATTTTGACACCCGTGAGGTTTTTAATACGGGCTTTTTGTGATTGCATTTTTGCTACAAGTGTATCGTACTGTGTGGCTTTTTCATCAAGCGAATGTAAAAGTGTTAAAAGCTTTTTATCTTTGAGTTTGAGGGCATCTTCTTTGGCCGTGAGCGAGTTTGAAAGGACAAGTACTTGGTTTTTGTAGTCTTGGAGTTTTTTGTTTTGTGTTTGTATACTTGCATTGGATTCATCAAGCAAATTTTGCATCAGAATAATTTTGTTGTTAAAATCATCGATTTGCGTATTTTGTGCAAGGAGAATGTTGTTGAGATTTTCTATCTCCTGCGTTTTAAGTTGCAGGGCATTTTTTGAAATAAGGAGGGCTTCTTGACTTGCATTGAGCTCATTACTTCGAGCTGCTAAGAGTCTTTTGAGCTTTTGTACCTCTTTGTCACGTAAAAGTAAGGCACTCAAAGAGTTTTCTAAAGAGTTTTCTTTGGATGCAAGTGTCTGTTTGAGTACCATAGATTTGACAACAATCGCACCAATAACAAGGATGAAAACAAAGAGTAATCCCGCCATCAAATCAGCATAGGAAATCCAAAAATTTGTCTCAGAGTCTCTTTTATTTTTTAAGAACATTTAGTGCTCTTTTATCGCTTGTGCAACGGCTTTATGGTACTTGGAGATGCTCTCTTGCACCGCACTGCTCTCAAGCGATACATGCGAAGCAAAGTCGGCAAGTTTTATGACAATTTGTCCGATTTCATTGTCGATTTTATCAAAAGTTTGATTGAGCGAGTGGTTCATGCTGTTACTCTGCGTTTGCACGGTTCGTTCAAAAGATTTGGTTGCGTTTGTAAAATCACGAATAGATTGTTCAATCTCTGCTTGTGCTTTGAGGGCATTATTGTTATGGTTGATTTGTGTGAGTGTGTTTTGGAGTTGGCGGGAAACATCAACGAGACTTTGTGCAATTTGTGCAAAGTTTGTATTTGTCTCTGCCATCACTTTTTCATAAGATTTTTTCTGATGTATGTTGAGCTCTTGAATAAATTCAAGACTAAATGTCTCTTTGAGTGCAGCTAAAAACTTGTTCTGTTTGAGGTCGTATTGGGTGTATTTGTAGATGGTGAGTTCATCTTGTGACCATACTTTATAAGAGAGTTCATCTTGAATGAGAGCGAAAAAGTTATGTACCTTACTCATGCCGCGTTTTTCAAAGTATGTCCAAATTAAAGAGAGTAAAATACCATAAATAGAAGCAAGAAACGCAGAACCAACACCGCTGAGCAGTAAAGAGATTTCATGGTCTAAAGATTGTGTATCACTCACAGAAAAATTTGGCATTGAAATGGCAATGGCAATAAATGTACCTAAAATCCCAAGCATTGGGAAAATAGAAGCCCCAATAGAAGCAAAATTATCATTACGTACATCACTATAGTACTCATTTAAAAATTTTTCTATATCTAAAATAGATTTTGTTTGTGTGTGAATAGTGAGTGCATTAAGGGTGAGTTTTTTGTTCAGTGCTTGAACAACACTTCCATGTGTGGCTCGCATTTTACAAATAGAGTAGTTTGCATTGTGTGGAATGAAAAGTAAAAATACAAAGAGTATAAGCCCAAGCATGATGAGTGAGTGAATAGGCACTGTTAAAGGTAAAAGATGCAGGTAACCCAGTAATGTTGTGATAAAAAAGAGTATGGGTATAAACGCAATGACGAAGTAGTTTGCATAGCAAAAGGAAGTTTGTGTCTGGTAATCTATTTGCATAATATTTCCTCATATATTTCTTGAATAGTGTGTACATTTGGATGTTGTATGTAGAATTTTTGTAGCAGTTGTTTGAGTTTGTTCAGGTTAAAACGCCAGTAGTGTTTTGCATCGAATTTGTTTGCTTTTTGCATAGCAAGAAACAAAGCATCTTCTGTAAGTTTTCCTTGATGTGCCTGGATGGTTTCTAGCATGAGTGCCAGCAGCTCTTCTTGTGAAGCTTCTGTTGTATCATCATCTTGAAGCTGTTTTGTCGGTAGAAAAGCCCAGATTTTCCAAATACCCAAAATCATAAAAACAATAAACGCAAACATCATCCAAAAAGAAGTATCAAATTTCATGCAAAACCTTTTTTAGAAAATTATAGGCTAATTTAGATAAAATTATAACCATGAATGATAAAGTATTTGCAAAACCGATAAAAAAACAGTTTGAATTTGATGAAGAAGTAGCAGCCGTCTTTGATGATATGCTCGCACGCAGTGTTCCCTTTTATAAAGAATCACAAAATATTACAGAATTTTTTGTGCATAAAAATCTCTCTGAAAATGGAATTGTCTATGACCTTGGTTGCTCAACTGCTTCCTTGCTTTTAAATATTCATCGCAAACTCAAAGTCAATGCTTCGCTCATAGGGCTTGATAACTCTGATGCTATGCTCGCACAAGCAAAACGCAAGTGTGAAGCCTTTGGGGCGAAGGTAGAGGTACACAATGCAGATATTTTAGAATATGACTATAAAGAAGCAGATGTCTTTGTAAGTAACTATACTTTACAGTTTATCCGTCCACTTGTTCGAGAAGAGTTGGTAAAAAAAATAGCAAATGCTCTTAAAGAAAAAGGGGTCTTTATCTTTAGTGAAAAGGTGATTTCACACGAGCCAAAGCTCAACAAAGATTTAATAGAGTGTTATTATGATTTTAAAAAAGAGCAGGGCTATTCTGAGTATGAGATTGTTCAAAAAAGAGAAGCTTTAGAGAATGTTCTTGTGCCTTATAGTGAAGAAGAGAATATAAAAATGGCAAAAAATGCAGGGTTTTCACACTGTGAAGTGGTCTTTCGCTGGGCAAATTTTGCGACTTTTATAGCCTTGAAATAGTTTTAGTCTTTTTTCTCTGTTTCGTCACGAGCACCAAAAAGTTTACCACTAATGCTATCTACACTAAAGATAACGGCAATCCCAACGCCAAATATACTCGCACCTACAAAGAATATAATTAATCCTGTATCCATAAAAGTTCCTTATAAAAATTTGTGCAATTGTACAGCAAATTTTCTTTACCAATCATTTTCTAAAGTTACTTTCATTAGCTCTTGCTTGTTCTATCTCAATAATCATATCAATTACTTTTTTATAACTATGGATAAAATACTTTTTAAACAGAGTGTAATCACCAGTTTCATAGTATGTAACTATTGATTTTAAATATTCCTTTACATTCTCTTCGTCTGGAATATATATCATACTTGCTGTATCTTTTAAGACAACATTGAGCATTAATCTTGCGGTTCTTTTGTTGCAGTCTGTAAAGTACTGAAGATATGCTAGATTATTATGAATGTATAAAGCTTTATTAAATGGGTTTTGAATAGTATCACTTACTTTAAAGAGATAATTTAATTCATCTTCTAGTTTTTCTTTTGTTGCTAATGGAATGTAATTACATCCTGTAATTGTAACTTCTTTATCTCTTGGTGTTGCTCGTTGATTCTCGGCAACCATTTCAGCAGATAAGATATAATGTAAATCTTTTAAAGTTTGTTTTGATGGTTGTAAGTCTTTGCTTATAAAAATGTCGTAGGCATCTCTAAGATTTAAAATCATTTTAGCATCACTATATTTTTTACCACCTGCTGTTCTTCCGTACTCTATCAAAGTTTGGGTGTCCAATTTGTCGTAAGTGTTCCCTTCTATAAGTGCCGATGTATGGATAAAATCTAATCCAAATTTATCTATATAGCTTTTATTGTTTAAAAACTTTTTTAGAGAAACTTTTTGATTTAATTCTTCTAAAAGTTTTATCTCTTGGAGTGTAAATA
>WFQD01000284.1 GCA_015487265.1 Sulfurimonas sp.
CACATCATTTTTCTCTGTTTTTCCAGTAGCAAGAGCATTTAGAGACACTCCAAGCACACTTGCAATCTTCACAGCCATTTCAATATTGGGCAGGTTTTCATAAGCGTAAACTAACGTTTACTTATCTTGACCCTCAAGAATCGGGTCGGCTTCACCTCATGACATTTTTGGTATTCACTTTTAGCTTCTTTGCAAGGTCTATTTGTGTCCATTTATGTGCTTTTCTTGCCTTTGTAATGCGTTTTCCGAGGGTATTTTTCATAAAAATAAAGTTTTTTTCTCTGCAAATATAAGGCTTTGAGATGTAAAGTACAAGTTTGTCCGTTGTGAGATTGAATAAAAAAGTACAACTTTGTCAAATATATCTTTTACTTAAAAAGTACATTTATGTCTAATTTTGATGCCTCAACACCCGAAAACCTTGTTTATAGCAATGATATTGTCCAATTAACCGTATTGGGCGGTGTAAAACTAGAGGGTTTGGATAGAATGCGGGTAACGCTTAAAATAGAACTGATAAATACTGACGTGCCTCCACTTCGCCACAACCTAGATTTATACAACGACACCCAACTAGAGAAGCTAATCAGAAAAGGAGCGGAGCGTTTAGAAATCGGAACAAGCATTCTCTCATCGAGCGTAGCAGAGCTAACCGAGCAGTTAGAAAACTACCGTCAGACTGCGCAAAAACCCACATTCATTTCTTAATAACTTAACTTTCAAAAAAGGTTCAATTTTCGTATCTTTAAAGAGTAAATTTAAGCTATTAATATTATGGATTTCATTCAAGGGTTTAACCGATGTCAGCTTCAAATGTTATCTTTTGACACAATGGTTAAGCAAGATTCTTGGGCTCGAATAGTTGATTTATTTGTTGATATTCTTCCATTAAAAGAGCTCGGTTTTAAATCTACCCATGCTAGTGAAGGGCGTCCGCCTTTTGATCCTTCGGATCTGTTAAAACTTTATCTTTATGGGTATAAAAATCAACTTCGTTCTTCTCGGAAATTAGCCCATGCTTGTCAAGTAAATATAGAGGTAATTTGGCTTCTAAAAGGGTTGACACCTTCAGCTCGAAAAATTGCTTACTTCAGAAAAGAGAACTCAACAGCATTTAAAAAAGCATTTCGACATTTTGTTGTGTTGCTTAAAGATTGGAGTTTGATTGATGGAGAGACAATAGCGATTGATTCTTTTAAAATAAGAGCACAAAACTCATTGAAAAACAATTTTAATCAGAAGAAAATAGATCGTCACATTGATTACATTGATGGAAAAATAAATGAATATCAAAATCAATTAGAGGAAGAAGATAATGCTGATAGAAAAGAAGAAATTGAGAAAAAGATTGCTTATCAAAATAGTAAAAAGGATAAATATGAAGAAATAGAGCAACAGATAAAAGATAGAGGTGTTTCACAAATATCTTTAACTGATCCTGATGCTAAAAGTGTTATTCTCCATCGGAATGTTGTTAACGTTGGTTATTGTGTTCAAGCTGGCTGCGATGGAAAATATAATTTATTCATCAATAATGATACTGGAACAGTAAATGACACACATGCTCTTTCTCCAATGGCTTTGGATGCCAAATCTTTATTGGGACTAGACACAATGAATGTCATTACTGACAAAGGTTATACAACAGGAAAGCATATTGATATCTGTACAAAAAACAACATTACTACATTTTCTTCTCCCAAAGATCACTCCTCACAACATAATGGACTGTTCGACATGCAGATTTTCAAATACGATAAAGAGAATGACTTTTACACTTGTCCTGCAGGTCAAATTCTATCAACAAATGGAACAGTATACAACAAGAATAAGCACAAAGTAAAACACTATAAAAATAGACAAGCATGCAAAACTTGCGAGTTAAGAAACCAATGTACTAAAAACAAAAACGGACGTTTTATTGAACGTTCAATTTATCAAGAAGCATTGGATGAAAATAAAAAAAGAGTAGCCGATAATCCAAATTACTACCGCTTAAGGCAGCAAATTACAGAACATCAGTTTGGCACATTAAAAAGGCAATGGGGATTTACCTATGTCTTAATGAAAGGAAAAGAAAATGTTCTTTCAGAAGTAAATCTAATGATGATTTGTTATAATTTGAGGAGACTTATGTCAATTTTTTCAATAAACGACTTAAAAAACAAGCTAAAAGAGCTTGTCTTGTTGTTTTTGACGAAATACACCACATATAGACGAATCTATCCGATGAATATTCAAAAAATGTTGACATGTTAAATTTATACCTTCGAGAAATTCCTTCGTTACAAGTGAAGTATGTGTGAAATAAATGTTATTTTTAAAAGAAAATGGGGTTTGTGCGCAGACTCCCGTTGTATGC
>WFQD01000285.1 GCA_015487265.1 Sulfurimonas sp.
CATCAAGATATATTGATATATTAATCATATTACGCTATACTACATATTTTTAAGGATTACTATGAATATAAAAGAATTTTTTAGCTATGGTGAAAGTGTTGCAGGTTATGATGTCCGGATGCTTAATGAAAGAGAAGCAAGAGCTGCTGCTGCCATACTATTTGTTGGTGCTTTTATTGGTCTTGTCAATGGTATCATGTTACAAACTGCAGTATTTTCCAAATATTTTGTAACATTTTTTGCAATAGATTTTACTATACGGATTATTCAACCTCGATACTCACCTAGTCTAATGCTCGGACGTTTTTTTGTACAAAATCAAAAACCTGAGTATGTAGGTGCAGCACAAAAACGCTTTGCTTGGGCACTTGGTTTTTTCTTAGCATGGCCTATGTTTTACTATTTAGTCATCCACTTTGAACCAAACCCAATAAAAGTTTTAGTTTGTCTTATTTGTATGGCATTGCTATTTTTTGAATCAGCATTTTCTATATGTCTTGGTTGTAAAATCTTTGAATGGGTCATGAAAAAAAATCCAAAATACTGCCCAGGTGGTGTTTGTGAAATGAATATCAAAGAGCCTATTCAAACATTTTCATTTACACAAAAAATTATACTTTTAAGCACTATAACAATAATGTTTTATGGAGTATATGCATATTTTACAAAATTACCAGACAGAACAATTTTTGTCAAAAAAATGAAAACATTAATGATGACACAGGCAGAATTAGATGCTATTGAAGCAGCAAAAGAACAAGCTGAAGAAGATGCATTTTTTAACGATGATGACGATTAAAAATAGATACAAAAGGATCTCTTGAATGTATAATTTTCTAAGCTTTAATACATTTATCACACAAGATGTATTGGTAGTATTTTACTATCTAGGAGCTATTGGAATGCCTGTATGTTTTTTCTTTTGTCGAAATTATCTTACAAAACATGTTATACTCTTTGAAATAATAGAGCTCAAAATCAAAAAATTTTACAACTCTTTTTCACCAAAAGATAAGTTTGTTTTTTGGATAAGTATCATTTTTCTTTTTTTAATGATGGAGCTGTTTTGGAGGATGGTGTTTGAAGCAATGATAGGGTATTTTGATATGCACGCGTATCTATATAAAATCTCGCTACAATATAAATAAAAAAGGAATGCAATGGAACAAATACTTAAAAAACTCTCACTGATTACACTTACAGCTACAGTACTTTTGGCTCATACAACGCAAAAACAAAATATTGATGATGCTTTTTATGAGCAGTTTGTCAAATCTGCTCTCAATGCAACACCGGTACTTGTACGCGATACAGATTCACCATTGGGAAGGTATAACCTCTACCCAAAAGAGCTTTATCTCAAAACTCTTGCTCGTGCACATGGGCATTTGTGTGATGGGCTTATACTTGCCTATGTAGAACTTTCCCATGCACTACCAAAACTTTTTAATGATGGTGTGATTGACAGAACAGATATTCGTGTTGTGGCAAAAAACAGCCCTTGTCTTGTCGATACATCGGCACTTATGAGTGGTGCACGCATCAACCACAAAACACTCTCGTTAGACAACAGCCTTGGCGGCAGTTTTATTGTGCAGCGCATCTCAACTGGTAAAACCTATAAAGTCTCACTTAGAGACACAAGTTTTCTCAAAGCACTTAAAAACAAAGAGGAGTTCATCAAAGCAAAACAAAAAAAACACCAACAAGTGACACCACAAGATATAGATGAAGCAGAAGCTCTGGAACTCAATGCTATACGCTATATGATAAATACAAATCCAAAACAACTGCTTACAATCACGGAACTAAAAAACTACACATATCATTTTAACATTAGCGATATTAGCTCACGCAGTGATGTAATAAACAAAAATGTCGCAAGAAAGAAATAGGAGAATAAAATGAGTGAACATCACCACCACGATGTTAGTGGTAAAAATCTTTTTATCACCATTGTTTTAAATGTCATTATCACACTTTCGCAGATTGTGGGAGGGATTTTTTCAGGTTCACTAGCACTGCTTAGTGATGCGATGCACAACTTTAGTGATGTACTTGCACTTGTTATAGCCTATGTGGCAAACAGGCTTGCAGCACGACCAAATAATACGTCTAAAACTTTTGGCTACAAACGTGCTGAGATTTTAGCAGCACTTTTTAATGCCTCTGTACTCATTGGTATTGCTATTTTTCTTATCATTGAAGCGTTTCACAAGTTTTACCACCCCGAGCCTATTAACTCTATTTGGGTTATCTCTCTTGGAACACTTAGCATCGTCCTCAATGCGGCGAGCGTGCTCCTTGTAAAAGATGATGCACATGACAACATGAATATCAAAGCAGCTTACTTGCATCTTCTCACTGATGTTATGACAAGTGTTGCAGTTGTAGGCGGTGGAATTTTGATGTACTATTTTGGCATCTTTTGGATCGATCCGCTTATCTCTACGCTCATAGCACTTTATCTTATTTGGGCTTCATTTGGCTTAGTTAAAGAGAGCAGTGCAATTTTGATGCAGTTCACTCCAGAGGGAATTGACGTAGAAGAGATTGTAAAAGCCATAGAAGAAGAAAATGCCATACAAAATGTCCACCATATCCACATCTGGAAACTCAATGACCACCAAATCAACCTCGAAGCACATCTTGATTTTAACGAAAACATCACCTTACTAGAATCAAACAGAGTCATAGAGACACTAGAGAAAAAACTCCACGACACTTTTGATGTCGAACACACTACTTTTCAGTGTGAATATGCAAGAGATGATTCCAAAAAGGTGATAGCGTGAATAATGAAGCATGTCACACCATGAGTCATGGTGAAATTTTAAATGCAGACAAACGAGAATACCCACTTTTTCAAGCTGTTTTATACGGAGATAAATTACTTAGTGCTAAACTCTCAAAAAGACTTAGTTGTGCTATCAAGCACCTTCCTCTTCGCGTGCAGTTCACTTATGAACACTCAACACAAAAAGCTATCGAAAATGGCATCATAAAAGATCCAACACTCGTGTTAGATAATCATATTTTCATTGAAGGTCTTACACAAGCTGAAGATATAACACAAAAGTTTGAACAACTTTTAGAACAAACACATACAAAGGAAAAATAATGTGGAAATATCCAAAAGAAAATGAATTAGCTCAAGAGATGCTTGAGAAACTCTCAAAACATAGCAAAATTGCCGGAGTTATCTTTTTAATTTTAGGTGTAGTTGGCATCATCTACCCTGCTGTCATGACAATGCTAACCGTATCTTTTGTTGCATGGCTGCTTCTTTTTGCAGGACTTATGGCAGGGTATTTTACCTACCTTACAAACAAGTCTGATAGTAGTGGATGGCTAAAGAGTGTCGTGCTTATCGGTGTTGCGCTTTTTATGCTTTTGTATCCTATGAGTGGTGTTGGTACAGTGGGACTGCTTCTCTCTATCTACTTCTTTATGGATTCTTTTGCAAGTTTTAGTATGGGGCTGTCCATGAAAGGCGCTAGCGGATGGTTTATCTGGATATTTAATGCCGTTATCTCTCTTCTTTTAGCGGTACTTTTTGTAATAGGTTGGCCGACAACTTCCATCTATCTTATCGGTTTACTCGTTGGATTTAGTCTTTTTTTTGATGGTATTTCGCTACTTGTTATGGGGTCAATCTTTAAAAAAATGGGTAAATAGCCAAACATGAACAGATCAAAAGCTTTTGGACTTTGGAGTGCAGTTTTTTTAGGCATTGGTTCCATGGTAGGTGCCGGAATCTTTATAGTCATTGGACAAGCTGGTTCCATGGCTGGAAATATTGTCTGGCTTTCTTTTGTTTTTGGTGGACTTATTGCACTACTTAGCGGATATTCGCTAGCAAAACTTGCCATAACATTTCAATCGCGTGGAGGGATTGTAGAGTACTTGGTTCAAGGGTTTGGTGAAAACCTTTTTTCAGGTTCTGTGGGCGTGATGTTTTACTTCTCACAACTCATCGCACTCGCTGCTGTTGCCAAAGCGTTTGGCACTTACGGAGCTACTTTTATAACAAATACAAGTGATGCAACGGCTAATATCCTTGCTGTTGGTATCATTCTCCTTTTTTCTGCCATTAACCTCATAGGTGCTTCTTTGGTTGCAAAAAGTGAGAGTGTTATTGTCTTTATAAAGCTTGGTGTGCTCATAGTTTTTGTCATTGCTGCATTTTTTACCATCAAGCCGGAGCTCTTAACACTCAAAGAGATGCCGCCGCTTAGTGGTATGGTTTTTGCCATAGGGATTACATTTTTTGCTTATCAAGGTTTTAGTGTGATTACCAATACCGTTGAAGATATGCAAAACCCACAAACAACGATGTTAAAAGCGATGGTGTATGCTATTATTATTGTTGGTGTGCTCTATATCTTAACAAGTGTAGCAGTTTTGGGCAATCTCTCGCTTCATCGCATCATAGAAACAAAAGATTATGCCCTCGCAGAAGCAGCCAAACCGTTTTTTGGTGCACTTGGTTTTAAAATCATGGCAATAACTGCCCTATTTGCTACAGCTTCAGCTATCAATGCCACACTTTATGCCGTTACAGAGATTGGTTACACTCTAGCAAAAGAGGGAAATCTGCCTAAAGTGTACGAGTACCATATATTTAACTCTTTTGAAGGGCTTATTGTGAGTGCTGTACTAATCATTCCGATGATACTTTTTCTTAACCTCTCACAAATCACCACCGTAGCTGCCATTGTGATGCTTATTGTTCAAGGGACAACACACATAGCTCATATGCGGCTTCTTACACAAACACAAGCCAAAAAACCACTTATCATAAGTGCTATTATTGCGATGTTTGGTGTTGCAGTACTTACACTGTACTCAACACTCAAAAGTATGCCGGAGATTACCTATTATTTGGTTGGCATCTTTGCTATCTCCTTTACTTTAGAGATACTCCTGCGTTATTTCAATCAACGAACAATTCAAAAGCAGAGTGCTTAGATGCAGAGTGGCTCTATCAGTGCTCTATTTTATCAAAAGCTCATTCGCGATGAAAATTACTATTGCATTTAAAAGTATCGAAATATTATGAAAACCTCAACACCATAGTGATGTATCCAAAGACTGTTATTGCTGACTTGGTTGGTACAGAAAACATAAAACTTATTAGACAAATATAGATTTTTTTCAAGGTTTTTTTGCAAGCTTTTTGAGTTAGACTTTTGTCATTATTTTAAGGATTTAAGTGTGGAGACAAAAGTACAAACTCTCAAAGATTTAGTAAATATAGTTGATTATTCACTTACAAATACGCTTCTAGCTGATCCAGATGCCACAGAAGATGGTGTGGATTATAACCCAAGAGAGGTATTTAGTGGACATTATGTGCCTGTGAAACCTACACCCATAGAAAATCCATTCTATATAGCCCACAGTACGACTTTTTTTCAAGAGCTTGGATTTGACAACGCCTTGGCGACCTCTGAGGATTTTATGAAGATTTTCTCGGCAGATTTAAGTGGTACGCCAGAGGGGATACAAAAAACAGGATGGGCTACAGGCTATGCACTCTCTATTTATGGGACAGAATATTACCAACAATGTCCCTTTGGAACAGGCAATGGCTACGGAGATGGTCGTGCTATCTCACTTTTTGAAATTATAGCAAATGGCAAGCACTGGGAGATGCAGCTCAAAGGTGGAGGGCGTACACCCTATTGTCGTGGTGCAGATGGCAGAGCGGTGCTTCGCTCAAGCATTCGTGAGTTTTTAGCCCAAGAACATATGTACGCTTTAGGAGTGCCCACAACGCGATCACTTACACTCTATACTTCACAAACTGACAAAGTGATGCGGCCATGGTTTCGAGAAGATTCACACTCAAGAGAGCCAGAAGTGATGATACAAGAGAATGTCGCAATCACTACACGCGTAGCAGCATCGTTTTTGCGAGTTGGACAACTGGAACTTTTTGGAAGACGAGCAAGAAAAAATGAACATCCAAAAGCGATGGAGGAGCTTAAAGCAATAGTACTGCACATTATCGAGCGAGAGTATAAAGAGCAGATCGATGCCGATTTGCCACTGCAAGAGAAAGTGATACTACTGGCAAAAGCATTTCAAGAAAGACTCACCTCTTTAGTGGCTGAGTGGATCCGTGTGGGGTATTGTCAAGGCAATTTCAACAGTGATAACTGTGCGCTTGGAGGCTTCACACTAGATTATGGCCCTTTTGGTTTTATGGATGATTTTAACCCTCACTATCAGCCTTGGACAGGGGGAGGGCAACATTTCTCATTTCTAAATCAGCCAAAAGCCGCCGAGAAAAACTACCATATGTTTTACAGTGCACTTATCCCTTTGTTAGGTTCCGATACAAAAGCGTTAGAGGAGCTTAGAGAGATACGGGAGCGTTTTGGTTTTGTGATGCAGGAAAAAATGCTCAAGGTATGGAAAAGAAAACTTGGATTGCAAAAATTTAATGCACCACTTTTTAATGAGCTTGTTTCATTGATGATGCAGACAAAAGTAGACTACACCATCTTTTTTCGAGAACTTTCCAACATTCCAGACACTATAGCAAAGCTTAAACAGAGTTTTTATGGTGATTCTGTACTCAATGAAGCGTTACTACTCAAATGGGCAGAGTGGCTAAAAAAATGGCAACAAGAGATAAGCTCACAAGACAAAGAAAAACTCTCAAAAGAGATGAAACAAGTCAATCCAAAATACACCCTAAGAGAGTGGCATCTCGTTGATGCCTACAAAGCTGCACAAAATAGAGACTACACACTCATAAAAGAGCTTCAAGAGGTGATGAATAATCCTTATGATGAACAATCTGATGGGATTGAAAAAAAATACTATAGAAAAAAACCGATGGAGTTGTTTAGCATTGCAGGTGTATCTCATATAAGTTGTTCATCATAGATTTATAATGCATAAATCAAGATATGTTGATATATTAATAAAAACATGCTATACTTCTCCTATCAATACAAGGAAACATCATGTGGAAGCAACTTGTCGATAGTTTTACGCTCAATTTACTCGGTCTTACAGGCAGAGTCAATGAAACAGTAAACTTCTTTATTTATGACACTGTAAAGATTCTTTTTTTACTTTTAGTGATTATTTTTGTCGTTTCTTACCTGAGAACCCATTTCAATACAGAGTATGTCCGTGCACACTTACAAGGTAAATCACAACTTTATGGAAATATTTTAGCTGCACTTTTCGGTATCATCACACCTTTTTGTTCATGCTCCGCCATCCCACTCTTTTTAGGCTTTATTCAGGCACGCATTCCGCTTGGGGTCACATTTTCATTTCTTATAAGCTCTCCTATGAACAATGAAGTTGCCATTGCACTACTTTTTACACTCTTTGGATGGAAAATTACCGCAATTTATATCGGTTTTGGACTACTAGTCGCTATCATAGGTGGATTTGTTATCGGCAAACTTGGGCTAGAAAATTATATCTTGATGGATGTCAAACCGATGGAGGGTGAACTTGAAGATGTGCAAATAAAACTCACCGCAAAACAAAGAACAAATGAAGCGTGGGATTATACCTATGATATTTTCAAAAAAATATGGCTGTATGTGCTCATAGGTGTGGGAATTGGAGCATTTATTCATGGGTATGTACCGGCTGATTTTATCGCGAAGTATGCAGGGGGAGATAACTGGTACGGTGTCCCTTTAGCGGTCATTTTAGGCATCCCAATGTACTCCAATGCAGCAGGCGTTATGCCTCTTGTTGAAGTGCTTACAGATAAAGGGATGCTACTTGGAACAGCTCTTAGTTTTATGATGGCTATCACAGCCCTCTCACTTCCTGAAGCGATGATACTCAAAAAAATACTTCATGTTCGACTTATCGGAGTATTTTTTGGTATTGTAGGTTTTGGGATTATCTGTATTGGAT